>CALESS010000176.1 GCA_937907495.1 uncultured Anaerolineaceae bacterium | reverse complement strand
AATGCCTGGCTGATCTGGGCGGCTGCAACCTGGGGGTCCACCATGTAGATGGGACGATTTACCAGGTCTGTGACGGCCAAAAGGTCCGCCGGGGAAACCCGGGTGATGCCGACCACTTCCGGTGCACTCACCCGGAAGGTTGCAGAATTGGTGAGGAACATCACCAGCCCGACCAGGATAACCACCAGCAGACCGGAGACGGTTCTCCAGCCGATTTGTACGTTGGGCAGAGAACCGAGCACCAGTTCGGCGCCGCTTTCCATCGAGACGGAGAAGGAGCGGCGGGTGCGGCTGCCAACCCGTTTATAGGCCGGGGTGGTGACTCTCCCCTGCACCCGGCGGCTGACCACGGGAGGTGCGGATCGGACAGCCGGGCGGGCCGCATGTGTCGGGCGGGCCGGGCTGCTTTGCTGGCGGCGGGCACGGACTTGCTCTGACCGCGAGCGGTTGGTTTTAAGGCTTATTTCACTCATTCTTCCCTCCCATATTGTCTTTCTGTCCGATCCCGGTCGGCTTTCCGCTCCAGGGCCAGGTTAACCAGGCGGTTTACCAGCTCTGCGTAGGGCAAACCGGAGGCTTCCCAAAGTTTGGGGTACATACTGATGCGGGTAAAGCCCGGGATGGTATTAATTTCGCTCAGGAAAATTTCGTTGGTGGTGCGATCCATCAGAAAATCCACCCGCGCCATGCCTGCGCCATCCACGGCCTTGAAGGCAGCAATGGCTGTCTGCTGGAGTTCCCGGAGGGTATCTTGGGCGATGGGAGCGGGAATGAGGAGCTGCGAGCGCTCATCTTCGTATTTTGCCCGGTAGGTGTAGAACTCATCGGCGGGGACAATTTCACCCGGCAGGGATGCGATGGGTTCATCGTTACCGAGGACGGAGATTTCAATCTCACGGGGGGCATCCAGTCCACGCTCCACCAGGATGCGCCGATCATAACGGGCGGCAAGCTTCATTCCACTGATTAATTCTGCGCGGTTGTGGCATTTCTTGACCCCCACCGAGGAGCCGAGGTTCACCGGCTTGGTAAAGAGCGGGTAGGGGGCGACTTCTTCAGCCAGGGGGAGGATGGAGTCGAGATCGCTTTCCACCTGCCGGCGGGTAAAGGTTCGCGCGGCCAGCACGGGCAAAGAGTGGGCCTGCATCAGGTGTTTGAAGAGGGCTTTATCCATGCCGACGGAAGAAGCCAGAACACCCGCACCGACATACGCAAGGTCAGCCAGCTCCAACAGGCCCTGGATGGTGCCATCTTCGCCAAACGTGCCATGCAAAACGGGAAAGGCAACATCAATGGTGATCAATCGCTTGAGGGTTTGGCCTTCCGCATTGGTGGAAATGGCATAGAGAGTGTTTTCGCCGGGTTCGGGCAGCAGGGCAACATGGAGAAGATCGGCAGGTTGGCCCTTCTCCCAGGCTTCAAGGACGTCTTCACCGGCCATCCAGCGGCCATCGGCAGTAATGCCGATTTGGGTGACTTCATACTTACCAGGATCGAGCACCGATAAGACAGAACGCGCAGACAGCAGCGAGACTTCATGCTCGCCGGACCGTCCGCCAAAAATGACTGCGATGCGAATTTTATCCGCCATGCTGTGACCTCACAATATTCAGCCTGGACCAATCGCCAAGCAATTCAACTTCCAATTCCAGCCAGATGCCAAATTTATCATGAACCGTCGTCTGAGCGAGGGCGATCAGATTGCCGATATCTTCGGCGGTGGCCTCACCCAGGTTGATGAAGAAGTTGGCATGCACCGGGCTGATTTCTGCACCGCCAATACGGACGGATTTAAGACCTGCCGCTTCAATCAACCGTCCGGCGTAATCTCCGGGGGGGTTTTTGAACATGCTGCCCAGGCTGGCTCCCGGTGGTTGGGTTCGCCGGCGGCGGGTGGAAAACTCCTCCATGCGAGATCGGACAGCTTGAGGGGTATCCTGGCCCAATTTCAGGCGGGCAGCCAGGATGACCGCTTTTCCGGGCTGGCGTTTGAGAACGCTGGAGCGATAGGCATATTCCATTTGTTCCACGGTCCATTCCACCTTCCCCCATTGAGGGTGCAAGATTTCTGCCAGGACCAGGTTTCCAGCCAGGTCGCCGCCATGAGCGCCGGCATTTCCATATACGGCTCCACCCAGGGTTCCGGGGATGGTGGCACCCCATTCGAGACCGCTGAGGCCGCGTAAGGCCACCTGGCGGGCGATGGTGCCGAGGTTTGCGCCAGATTCAGCCCAGACGGTGGGCAGTTCGTGGTGGGCATCCACTTTGATGTTGCGTGCCCGGTTGACAATGACCACAGCCCGGATGCCGCTTTCTGCCACCAGCAGGTTTGAACCGGCCCCGATGATGTAGTAGGGGGCGTCCAGACCCCACAGGCTGCGGATGGTAAATTCCATTTCCTCGGCGGTGTTGACAATCAACATGGCATCGGCCTCGCCACCCACATGGGCGGTGGTGTAGTTTGCCATGCGCACGCGCTCCTGGAGCCGAGCGCCGAAGGCAGCGCGCAGAGCTTTCAGGTTGATTGATCCACCGACAGAAGTCATGACAGGTTCCTTAAATTTTCTTGAGGCGATCCATTAGGCGTTCCACAAGGTCGCGGGGGGCGCCGGTGGAAGATTCCGGCAGGCTCTCGGTTTCGCGGGTGGTTTTGAGAGCGTCTTCTTTGACGAGGCGCAGACCGTTGGAGGTGTGTGCCTCGGCTTCAAAGCGCCGGGGAGCAGAGGGTTTTGGATCAGGCATCTTGTTTTTCCTTCTTCTGCAGGGCAGAGAAAACGTCGCGGCTGATGCCGTCGGCATCGCCAGCGGAAAGGACGAGCAGGACATCACCCGGTTGCAGCTGGGAAAGCAAGGTCTGGGTCGCATCCGCCAGGGTGGGTGAGAAATGAACTTGCGGGCCGCGGATGGCTTCCGCCACCTGGCGGGAAGAAAAACCGGGGTCCATTTCACGGGCGGCGAAGACTTCAGTCACGATCACCTGGTCGGCATCGGCAAAGGCCTGGCAGAATTCCTGCTGGAGAGTGCGGGTGCGGGAGTAGGTGTGGGGCTGCCAGACAGCCCAAATGCGCTGCCCGGGGAACCGGGAGCGGGCGGCCTGCAAGGTGGCCTGGATTTCAGTCGGGTGATGCGCATAGTCGTCAACAATCGTGATGCCGCCGACTTTTCCCAGCAAATCAAAGCGGCGGGAGGTGCCGCTAAAAGCCAACAGGGCTCTTCCGACCTCATCCAGGGGCAGGGCTTGTTGATGTGCCATTGCCAGAATGGTGAGGGCGTTCCTCAGGTTATGAAGGCCGGGCAGGCTGATGGAGAACTTGCCGAGGCTCTGCCATTGGCCAGCCTGGGTGAAGATAAGATCAAAAGACGTACCACCGCCAGCCAGGGGGGAGAGATTGGCTGCCTGGTAGTGGACGTTTTCAGAAACTCCGACCAGGAAGGCGCGGCAGGTTGGGGGGGCTTCGGTGATGATGCTGGCTGTGGGTGCATGGTCGCCATTGACGATCAGCAGACCGGCGGGGGAGAGCCGCTGGATAAATTCGATGAAAGCCTGGCGGTAGTCTTGCGGGGTGGGGAAGCAATCCGGGTGGTCATGCTCCAGGTAGGTGATGAGGATGACATCCGGATCCAACCCCAGGAACATACGATCATATTCATCGGCTTCGATGATGAATTCCGGGCCAGCGCCGGCATGGGCGTTGTTGCCGAGATCTTTACTGACGCCACCGATGAGATAGGACGGGTCGCGGCCGATTTGTTTGAGCGCCCAGGCAGCCATGGCTGTGGTGGTGGTTTTGCCATGCGTTCCGGCGATGGCGATCACGGTTTTCTCTGCCAGCAACTGGTTGAGGAACTCCGCCCGTTTGAGAACCGGGATGTGGTTCTGGCGGGCAGCCATGACTTCCACATTATCATCCGGCACAGCCGAGGAGCGGACGACCAAATCCGCTGACTGGATATTGGCGGCAGCGTGGCCAGTGTAAATGGTGGCTCCCATTTGCTCCAGCTCACGGGTGACGGCAGTCGGCAGGCGGTCAGATCCGCTGACCTGGTAACCGCTTTCAACCAGGAGGCGGGCGATGGCCGAGAGGCCGCTGCCGCTGATGCCGATCAGATGAATGTGTTTCATAATTATAAGAACACCACCAATACAAAGGCGAAGGCGATTGCGACGGCGAAGTAAATCACCGGGGTTCCCATCCAGTGGGGGGGCAGGAAGTTGATCAGGGTGCGGATGGCTTCATCCATGGGCGGGGCTACGATATTGGGGAACGGATATTTGGCGAAATCCAACCAGTACCAGATGGAACCAAAGACCAGGTAGCCATTCACCGCTCCCAGGAATAAGCCGAGCAAGGTATCTTGCAGGCGCTCACGGGCAAAGCGATTGGAACCTGCCAGCTTGGCGAGGTTGGGGGTCTGGTAGGCGAAGAAGATGACGGCCAGAAGGATGATGGTTCGCATCCAGAACTGGGCGGCGCCGCCTTCAAAGGTGATAGTCTTGTTGATAAACGGCACCCAGCGCTCCAGGATGGTGATGAGGAACGCTGAAAGGATCACCCCAAAAGAGACGAGCAATTCCTTGGCCCAGCCGCGCATGGAGCCGATGAGACCAAAGAGGATAACCATCATCCAGAAGAGAATATTGAGACTAACCATGCCTGTTTCCTTTCCGGGTGGCATGACTTTCTGCAAGTTCCAATGCCAGGTTGGCAATTTCCAGGGCTGCATCGGGCCGGGCCAGGCTGCGGACAGCAGATTTCATGGCTTCCAGCTTTTGCGGGTTGTGCAGGGCTGCCTGGATGACAGGCAGCAATTGGGCCTGCAATTGCTCATCGGGCAGCAGTTCGGCTGCGCCGTGCTGCAATAAGTAATCAGCGTTTACTTTTTGGTAGCGCCAGGCGTAAGGGTAGGGAACGAGAATGGCCGGCAGACCAAAGAGAGGGTATTCACCCAGGATTGAAGCACCTGCCCGGCTGACGACCAGGTCTGCGGCTGCCAGGGCCGCGCCCATTTCCTCATGCAGGTAGGGGTAAAGATGATAGCGGGCAGCCAGGGCAGGGGGCAGAATATCGCCATAGGTGCGGGCGGAATTGGCATCCAGCGAACCGGAGATATGGACCACTTCTGCGGTTTGCAGCAGGGTGGAGAGGATGGGCAGGAGGGCCTGATTGATGGAGCGGGCGCCTTTGCTGCCACCAAAAACCAACACGACGGGCAATTCCGATTGAATGCCGAGCAATTGGCGGGCTTCCACTTTACGGCCAGGCCATGAGCGGAGTTCCGAGCGGGTGGGATAGCCCGTGACCACGGTGGAAGCCTGGGCGGAGAAGTAGGCCTGGCTGGCGGGGGTGGTGAGGGCGATGCGGTCGGCGTAGCGGGCCAGGAATTTGAGCGCCAGCCCGGGTTCGATATCCGGTACAACCAGCAGGCTGGGCGTGCGCCGGGCCGCGACAGCCATGGGGGCTGCCACATAACCGCCGGTGAAGAGGATGACCTGGGGTTTGAATTGCTGCAGGATGCGGCGGGAAGCGAATACTCCCCTGGCAAGCCGAAGAAGATTGCCGGGGAGGGAAGTCAAACCCACTCCGTGAACCCCGGCTGCCGGGATGGCCTGGAAGGGGATGCCGGCGCGTTGAACCAGGTCGGCTTCCATGCCGCCCAGACCGCCTACCCAGAGTACCGGGTTTGCCTGATCGCCGAGTGCCTTAAGAACTGCGAGGGCGGGATACACTCCGCCTCCCGTTCCGCCGGCGCAAATCAATAACCGCACCGTAGCTTCTCCCTTCTTCTGATTTCGCGTGGGTGGACGCGTAAGAAATGTTCATCAAAATACCGAGACCAGTCAGCGTAGTCCACATGCTGGAGCCGCCATAAGAGACCAGCGGCAAGGCATTGCCGCCAAAGGGGGCAAGATTGATTAAGGCCCCGATATTGATAAAAGCGGCGAAGACGATCCAGAGGGTAATGCCGCTGGCCATGAATTTGCCAATTAAATCTGGGGCGCGGTTGGCAATTTTCAGGCCGCGCCAGAGGATGAATATATAGAGGCCAATGACGAACAGGCCAAAGAGGGTGCCCACTTCTTCCACAATGACGGCGAATATACTGTCTGTCCAGGGGACGGGAAGGCCGGTGTATTTGGAGATGCTTTCTCCAAGGCCGATGCCAAACAAACCGCCATTGTGAATGGCATCTGTAGTGCGTAGAACGTGAGGGGATGCCTGGGCGGGGTCTTTGAGGCCATTAATAAAATCGGTAATACGGCCGGAGCGCTGGCCGCCGAAGAGCACGACCGCCAACGTCCCCACCACCAAAACAACGGCGAAGAATTTCAGTACCTGAAGGGTTTTTGCGCCGGAGATGAAGATCATGAAGCTTCCAAGAATGAGCACGGTGATGGCAGCGCTGAAATCTCCCTGGAAGATGACCAGCACCATAATGAAGCCTACAATGGCACCGAATGGGATTAAACCGGAGCTCCAACTGGATAGCACTTCCTGCTTGGAATTGAGCCAGACGGAAAGATAGATGATGAGGGCCAGGTTGATTAATTCGGTCGGCTGAACAGAAGCCCCGAAAATCCCGCGCCCCGCTCCATCTGAATTGGGTTTGATAACGGTAATAATCAAAAGAATGATCCCCGCGAAGATGATTACGAGCGCCAGGTATTTATTGATGCGCCGGTAATCCACTGCGCTGGCAAGCAGGCAGAGGAGGATTCCTGTCACAATCCAGAGCAGGTTTTTTCCGCCGATGGAGGTGAAATTCCCATCCACCAACAGCGATTGGGTGACGGAGGATGAGAAGACAAATATCAGGCTGATGAGCAACAAGATGCCAATGGCAATTGCCAGAGGCCAATCCACCTGGGGGCGGAGGTTTCGCAGCCAGGAAAAGGATTGAGATTTCGACTTCGTGTTCATAAAAGTTGATTGACCCATTCTCGAAAACGCTCCCCGCGCTCTTCAAAATCGCGAAATTCATCAAAACTGGTTCCGCCAGGTGAAAAAAGCACCACATCACCGGCTTCTGAAAGACTGGCAGCCATTTGTACCGCCTGCCGCACACCATTACATTTCGAGATGCTGAACGGATGTTGACCCGGGCGAACCGGGCCGAGGGCTGCCAGGATTTTTGGGGCAGCTTCGCCAAAAACGATGACGTGATCCACCCGGCTGCGGATTTCCCGCACCAATCCATCCCACGGTAAATTCTTGTCTCTGCCACCCAGCAGGAGGATGAGCGGCTCGCTGAAGGCTCGGATGGCAGCCAGGGTGCGCTCCGGGGCAGTGGCGATGGAGTCGTTATACCAGGCCGCCCCATGAAAATTGCGCACGAACTCCAGGCGGTGCGGAACCCCACCAAAGCCATCCACCCCGGCCTGGATCGCGGCAGCAGGGAAGCCGGCAGCGATGGCAATGGCACTGGCAGCCAGGACATTTAACAGGTTGTGCGTGCCGCGCAATTCCACCAACCGGACGGGCAGGAGGGGTGTTTCTTTTCCATTTTGCCAGAGGCGGATATGCCCGCTGGCAAGGAAGACCCCATCCGAGCCATCTTCTGGCCGGCGCCAGCCATAGGATAGCAAGTGGCCTTTCACCCGGGGGCGGAGATTCCAGGAGCCCGGATCTTCGCGGCAGAGGACGGCAATATCCTTCGAGGTTTGAAACTCGAGGATGCGAGCCTTGACCGCTGTATAGACTTCCATGGTTCCGTGACGATCCAGGTGGTTGGGGGTGATGTTCAGGACCGCGGCAACCTCCGGGGAATGGGTCATCTGTTCCAACTGGAAGCTGGAGAGTTCCAGCACGACCTGATCGCGGGGCATGATCTCGTCCACCCGGTCAATCAGGGGCAGGCCGATATTTCCGCCCACCCAGGCCTGGGCGGGAGGAATACAGGCGGCCTGGGCGATTCGCCCCACCAGGGTAGTGGTGGTGGTTTTTCCAGCCGAGCCTGTGATGCCAATCACCCGGCAGGGGACGTATTCCATGAACACCTGGGTATCATTGGTGATTGGTATCTCCCGGCGCATGGCTTCGTGAACAATGGGCAGGGTGAGGGGGATGCCGCCGGAAAGACAGACCACATCTACTCCATCCAGCAATTGGACGGGGTGACCGCCCAGTTCCCATTGAACGGGACAACCTTCCAGGGCCTGGATGACCAGGGGGATCTGATCGGCGGTTCGTTGATCGTTGAGGATGACCTTGACGCCGCGGTTGCAGAGGAAGCGCGCCAGAGCCACACCTTGCCGGGCGGCGCCGATGAGCAATGCTGTTTTTCCCTGCCAACCGTAGATCATCACCTTATACCATCGCAATCGCAATGCCAAGCATTGCAAACAACAGACCCACCAGCCAGAAGCGCTGGACAACCTGGGTTTCACTCCAACCCAGCAGCTCAAAATGATGATGGAGAGGCGCCATCTTGAAGATTCGTTTGCCCTTGGTGAGCTTGAAATAACCCACCTGGAGGATGATGCTGAGCGTTTCGGCAACCGGGATGATGGCGATGATGGGCAGCAATAGCCATTGGCCGGTCATCAGGGCTACGATGCCCAAGACGCCGCCCAGGGCGAGCGAACCTGTATCTCCCATGATGAACTGGGCCGGGTGGACATTGAACCAGAGGAAGCCAAACAAGGCGCCAACAATGGTGAAGCAGAAGCGGCCGATGAAAATTTGGCCTTGCAGGAGAGCGATCCCCCCGTAGGCTGCAAAGGCTGTCGCGGAAATCAAACCGGCCAGTCCATCCAGGCCATCCGTGAAGTTGACCGCATTGGACATGCCAACAATGATGAAAACAGCCACAGGAATATAGAAGGCACCCAGCGAAAGGGGTTCATCGGAGGTGGGCCAGTACATTTCCGGCACGCCGATCAGGTTCTTGTTTTGCAAGATGAAGGCGATGCCGAGGGCAAGGAGAATTTGGAGCAGCAATTTGGTGCGGGCGCGCATTCCCACGCCGCGACGCGGGCCGCGGATGCCTTCCCAATCATCAATCGCACCGAGGATGGAAAAGGCAATCATGGCGATCACGGGCAATAATACGGAATTCCCAAGGACATTCAACCCGACCAGCGAGGCGGCATTGAGTAAGATGGTGAGGAAAGCGATGGGCAGCACAAACATCACGCCACCCATGGTGGGTGTACCCATCTTTGTAACGTGCGAATCAGGCCC
>CALESS010000175.1 GCA_937907495.1 uncultured Anaerolineaceae bacterium | reverse complement strand
GATGCCGGATATCCTGGAACAGGCCATTGAAGAAGAAAAAGCAAACGGATTCCTCGGAAAGTATATACTGGGCACCGGTTTCGACTGTAACATATATATACAGCGAGGTGCAGGAGCTTATAACTGTGGAGAAGAAACTGCGCTCTTTGAATCCATCGAGGGCAAGCGGGGTTTCCCGCGGGTCAAGCCGCCCTTCCCCACTACTCATGGTTTGTTTGGCAAGCCTACGGTCATCAATAACGTGGAAACTCTGTCCAATTTGCCGTTCCTGCTGGAGAATGGCGCCAAAACCTACCGGCATTATGGGACGGAGAAATCGCCGGGGCCGAAGTTGTTCTGCCTCTCCGGGGATGTTGTGAAACCCGGCTTGTACGAGGTACCTTTCGGCGTATCCATGCGGCATTTGATCTACGGGCTGGCGGGGGGCATGCGGGAGGGGCGTACCTTCAAGGCAGCCCTGGTGGGTGGCGCGGCTGGTGCTTTCGCCGTGGAGGAGCATTTAGATACCCGTCTCTCCTTCGAAGATTTACGGGCAGCCGGATTGCCGCTGGGATCCGGGGTGATCACTGTATTCGATGAAACGCGGGATATGTTGGATGTGGTGCTGCGGTTGGCACATTTCTTCGCCGAGGAATCGTGCGGCAAATGTTACCCGTGCCAGTTGGGCACCCAGCGGCAATATGAGATCATTCATCGGGTGGCAGCGGGAGAACCCCTGGCGGAAGACATCACCCGCCTGACCCAGGTCGGCTGGACGATGACGGATGCTTCGCTATGTGGCCTGGGGCAGACGGCTGCCAGCGCCGTGCTGAGCGCAATCAAATTGTGGCCGGAATTATTTGTGGCGGAAAGGGCCGGAGGATAACATGGTTGAAGAAATTACCCTGACGATTGACGGTCAGCAAGTGCAAGTGCCAGCCGGAACCACCATTCACAAAGCGGCATTGCAACTGGGGATCGAGATCCCGACCATTTGTTTTCACGATTACTGCACGGCGAACGCGCTGTGCCGAATTTGCGTGGTGGAGGTGGAAGGCTCCCGGGTGCTGGTTCCTTCGTGTGTGGCAAAGGTCAGCCCGGGCATGAAAGTTGCGACCCAAACCGAACGGGTACGGCAATCCCGGCGCACCATCCTGGAGATGCTGGCTGCTTCGGTGGATCTCTCCGAGGCGCCGGATATTCAACGATATATGATGGAGTACGGCGCTGATGCGGAGAGGTTTCCGGATGCCGAGCGGCGGGAGGTTCCCCTCCTGGATGACAACCCGATGTACATCCGGGATTATTCAAAGTGTATCCTGTGCTGGCGCTGTGTGCAGGTCTGTGCCGAAGATTCGCAATACACCTACGCCATCAACTTCTCAGGCCGGGGCTATGAGACGCAGATCAGCACCTTTTTTGAGGCTCCCATGCCTGAAACGACCTGCGTCTTTTGCGGGCAATGCGTAGGAGTGTGTCCAACCGGTGCGTTAAAACCGAAACGCGAATTCTTGCTGGAAGAAGGCCTGACACCGGATGAAATTATGTCCCTGACGCGCAGCGAGCGCCGCCGGCGGAACCGCCGCTGATTGAGAGTTCATCCCAAGGAGAAATTGGCATGATAAAACCCGACCGCATTGTTCCCACCACGTGCCCCTTTTGCGGGGTGGGTTGCAATTTGCAACTGCATATCAAGGATGATTTCATCTTCCGGGTGACCTCTCCCTTTGATTCCGTGGTGAACCATGGGAATTTGTGCGTCAAAGGACGCTTCGGTTACGATTTTGTGTATAACCAGCAGCGGGTGACCGTCCCCCTGGTGCGCCGCACGGCTCAAAAACCAGGCGCCCGGACCCAGGCTTTTGACCGGGCGGAATGGCGCGAGGTAAGCTGGGATGAAGCGTTGGACCTGGTGGCAGATCGGCTGGTGGAAATTTACCGCCGGGATGGATCCGGCGCAATGGCAACAAATTTCTGCGCCAAGGGCACCAAAGAAGACAAATACCTGCAACAAAAACATTTC
>CALESS010000174.1 GCA_937907495.1 uncultured Anaerolineaceae bacterium | reverse complement strand
TCACCACTTTCATCCAGCATGAGCCGCACCCACAGGTCACCCTCCGCCTGGAGGGAGAGAGCAAAATCAAACTGGATACATTATTGGTGGTTGTCTCCAACACCCCGGCTTACGGCATGAACTTCCTCGTCGCCCCGCAAGCCTCCCTGGTGGATGGGTTGCTGGATATCACGGCTTTCCCCTCTTTTACGAAAGCTCAATTAATGGCTTACCATGCACAAATGATGAATGAAGGCAAAACCGAGAATGAGAATGTTCAACGCTACCGGGCGCATGAAGTGAAGATTAAATCTTCTCCCCCCATGGATATCATGGCGGATGGCCAGATGCTGGGCCGTACACCCATCCGAATCTCCATCTACCCGGGAGGGTTGAAAATCATTGCCCCCGAAGATCCCTCCGCAGGACTGGCTGCCCCCATCACGGCTTTCGAAGCGGAAGAAGAAATTCCGGTTCCCCTGCCGGTGGGAGAAGAGGCTGAAAAGCCCGTTCCCGTCCATTGATCCCCGGCGGAGTTTGATTTTTTCCGCGCAATTCATTACAATCTCTGCACCTGCTGCCCGCTTCAAGCGGGCAGCAGGGTAAAGCGCGAATTCAAACTTCAATGGAGACCTCCATGAGTGCCGAGACCCCCAACGCCCAAAAAACGGACCAGTTTATCGCCACCTTCCCGCCGGAAGTGCAGGCCCTTTTACAGCAAATGCGCTCGCTCATCCAGCAGGCCGCGCCGGAGGCCACTGAAACTTTTGGTTACGGCGTGCCAGGCTTTGCATTGCAGGGCAGCCTGGTCTATTATTCTGCCTTTACAAACCATGTTGGCTTTTATCCCGGTGCCGAAGCGATTGAGGTTTTCCAGCAGGAGTTGGCCCCCTATGGCACGGCCAAAGGAACGGTGCGATTTCCGCTCGACCAACCCCTGCCCGTGGATCTGATCCGGCGCATGGTTGCCTTCCGGGTGGAGAAAAACCTGGCACAAGCTGCCGCCAAAAAGAAGAAAGCCAAATAAGCATGGAGGCGGTCAATACCTACCGGGTGTTTGATTGGCTATGGACCTCGGGTCAGCTTTCCGCGGCGGATGTTTCGGCATTGCCCGGGATGGGAATCGAGGCCGTCATCAACCTGGCGGTGCCGTCTTCTTCTTATGCTCTGCCGGGCGAGGCGGAATTGGTGACCGGGCTGGGGTTGACCTACATCCATCTCCCGGTCGCCTGGGAGAACCCCCTGCCGCAGCAGTTCTTTCAGTTTGTTGGCCTCCTCCAGGCATTGCAAGGCCGCAAGGTTTGGCTGCATTGTGCTTTGAATATGCGCGTCTCGGCGTTTGTGTATTTATACCGCAGGCTGGTGCTGGGGGAAAAGGAGACAGATGCTTCCTTCCCCATGCGCGAAATCTGGGCGCCGAATGAGACCTGGCAGGAGTTTATGCAACAGGTGAGCGGGCAATTCCCTCCACCCTGACCCCAACGGGCAGTTTATGCAATCGCATCTATCTGAATTCAAAAAGAACCGCTTGCAGCCGCAAGCGGTTCTTTTTGGGTCCGGGATTCTAACTCCCGGTATGGATGATGCGGTCTT
>CALESS010000173.1 GCA_937907495.1 uncultured Anaerolineaceae bacterium | reverse complement strand
ATCGGAGCCGGAATGCAGGCTGAGCTTGTAAGGGCCAAAGTGGCGGGCGATGGCGGCGTGCCCGGAAAAATCGGTTTCGAAAGTATTCAGGCTGCCGATGTAATCCACCCCTTTTTCAAAACGGCCGATGTAGCGCGGCGCCAGGCTGACCCAGCGCACCTCCAACCGCTGCAACTGGCTGGCGATGTAGACGTGTTCGGCATGGCTGGTGGGTAGATCGGTTTCGTCTACTGAGACTTCCAGTTCCAAGGGCTGCCCCCCGGCGGATTGCAGGAGATGGTGGTACATGTTGGCGACATGCCGCACCGCCTGTCCATACTTGACCGCGGCTTTTAACAAGATATATTCATCAAAATGCAGGTTGAGATGCTCAATTTTGAACGTCTTGCCGGGCAGGCCGCTGGCGGAGGGTCGTAATTGGGGGGGAAGAGCTTCAGCCATCTGGCGGAGATCGGACAAACTGGCGGTTTCGGCCTGGTTGTTGACATACTCGCCCGGATCAATGGTAAAGAAGGTGTATCCGCAGGCCAGGCAGGCATCCACATCGGCTGTGCTTTTCAGGTGATCCGCATCCGCGCCGTGGGGCTGCTGCCAGCCTTCAGAGAACATGCCCCAGGTGGCATCATCCAGCACTTGCTGGGGGGTGCGGCCTGTGCGGGTATTTTCGCGCATGGATTGCTGGATAAAGATGGGAGCAACCTGGCTGCCCGTGGCACGGATGGCACGCACGTGTCCGGGTGTGGCAAGACCCAGGCGGTCACCCATGCCAGCCGAGGTGTCCAGCCCCAGCGGCTGCGGGCGCAACCAGGGCAGGGCGGCGCGCAGGCTGGCTGCGTTTTCCGGGCTGAGGGGGCAGAGCAGCAAGCAATGCCCGCCATGGGATGAGGCTTCCCCCCGGAAGGATTGCAAGATGGGGGAACCCTGGGGGGCATAAATCAGTAAGTGGCGGGCAGAGCCGGAGCGGGCCAGAGCAAATTCTGCCCCCTGGTGTTGGACGGCGGAGCGGGGATATAAATCCAGCGAGGTTGCGTTAAAAATTTCCATGGGAGGGGCTCCTCAAACCAACTCTGAGGGGGCGGCGGTGGATTTGCGTACCAACAGCCGGCCCTTGAGCATCTTGATTTCTGAATCCGCGGGGAGGGAGTCTGGGGCTGAATCCAGCAATTCCAACAGCAGGCGGGCCGCTTCCAGTCCGATGAAATGTTTCGGCTGGTCAAAGGTGGTGAGCGGGGGGTTGGTATAGATGGAGAAGCGGATATTATCAAAGCCGGTGATGGAAATATCGCCGGGGACTTGCAACCCGGCCAATTGCAGGCCTTTGAGCAAGCCAATTGCCAGCATATCATTAAAGCAGACAATGGCTGTGGGCCGTTGGGGGAGTTCCAGGAAGTGATCCACGCTGGGCAGGCCGTGTTCGGGGGTGCCGCCGGGTACTTCATGAACAAATCCGGGCAGGATGGGCAGACCGGTGGCCTCCATCTCGGCCTGGAAGCCGTTCAAACGGTCGAGCGAGGTGCGACCGGAGAGCGAATCGCCCAGGTAGGCAATGCGCTGATGGCCCAATTCAACCAGGTGGCGGGTGATCTGGCGGGTGCCCTCCAGGTCATCGTGGTAGATTGAATATTGAAAGTTCTCGGCGGCCTGGTTATTAACCACCACAATGGGAAAGCCCCCCTGTTGAAATTGCTGGCTTTGTTCCGTGCTGAAGGAGGTGGAACAAATGATGACGCCTTCCGCCCGATGTTCGAGCATCAGGCGGGCGATTTGCTGTCCGCGTTCGGCATCGCGCTGGGAGGAGGCGATGAACAAGCCATATCCGCTGGCCCGGGCGGCATCTTCAATACCTTGTAGAATTTCGGCGAAAAAGGGATCTTCCAGGCTGCTGACGACCACCCCGAGCACTTTGGAGCGGCGCGTTTTCAGGCTGCGGGCCGCGGCACTGGGGAGGTAGCCCATCTCGCTGGCAGCCCGGCGAATACGGGCTGCGGTGCTGTCGGAAATGAGAGGGTTGCCGCTTAAGGCGCGCGAAACCGTGGAATGTGAAACCCCGGTTTGCCTGGCGATGTCTTTGATGGTAGGTGACATGGCGTCTCTTTATGCACACGTTTGCAGAATATCATGCATAGTGTACCGAATACCCGGCAAAAAGTCAATCAATTCGCGGAAATTGTGAAATTTAACTTGCAATTAAGATAAAAATGTTGTACCATCATTGAAATGAAATTCACAATTCATTTTCCCCGTTTTTGAAAGTTTTTCCATTCTTTCCCCTCCTGGAGTTTCCGTGAACCCAAAAATTGAAGCTATCTTTCTGGATGTTGGCAATACCCTGAGAATCGTCGTCGAAGACCCGGAATTCATGGCCCAGGCGCGGCAGGATTTGATGCGCCTGGTGGGAACCAACGAGCCGGAAGAGGTGTTTTTTGCCGGGCTGGATCAGCGCTGGAAGACGTATCGCAATCAATCCAAGGCCAGCCTGGTGGAAGCCAGTGAGCGGGAACTGTGGAGTCGCTGGCTGCTGCCAGATTATCCGGCGGAGGTGATCGGCCCGCTGGCTGGGAAACTCACCCGCCTGTGGCGTGATCATGACGGGCGGCGAATTCCCCGCCCGGATGTGAAGGACGTGGTTCCTGAACTGGTACACCGCGGTTATTTACTCGGCATCATCGCCAACACCATCACGGAAACCGAAATTCCGGATTGGATTGAAGAAGATGGGCTGACGGATTACTTCAAAACGGTCATTCTTTCTTCGCGGGTGGCGGTGCGAAAGCCCAACCCCGAAATTTACCTGATGGCTGCCCGGGAGATCGGGGTGGCGCCGGAAAAATGCGCCTATGTGGGGGATAACCCGGTGCGGGACGTGCAAGGCTGCCGGGATGCGGGGTTCGGTATGATGATCTTGTTTGTGGAGCCAGCCACGCTGGCAAAAGAACCCCAATCCGGGGAGCAGAAACCGGATTATCGAATCAAAGAATGTGCCGAACTGCTGGATATTTTCCAACCGCGGTACGAGGAATAAGCAGCCATGGCCCTGGAAATTGACGCCATTTTTCTGGATCTGGGCAACACCTTGCGAATGCTGGTAAAAGACCCGGAGCACATGCAGCGCGCCCGCCAGGAGATTGTGAATTTGGTGGGAACGGATGAGGATCCGGCGGAATTTTGTGCCAGGCTGGATGCGCGTTATAAAGAGTATCGCAAATGGGCATTTGAACACCTGAGCGAAGCCCCGGAAGCGGAGCTGTGGACGCGCTGGATGACCCCGGAGTTCCCGGCGGAGCGGATTGGGCCGCTGGGGCCGGAGTTGACCTTTCAGTACCGGCAATCGCTGGGGCGGCGGGTTGTGGTGGCGCATGGCAGAGAGGTGGTTTCGGAACTAAAGCAGCGCGGATATACCCTGGGCATCATCAGCAACCTGATCGGCACGCGGGAAATCCCGGGCTGGCTGGAAGCAGATGGCTTCGCTCCGTTTTTCAAATCGGTGGTGCTATCTTCCGTGTTTGGCAAGCGTAAGCCGGACCCCGCAATCTACCTGGAAGCAGCCCGCCAGGCGAGTGTGGAACCTGGACGCTGTGCGTATGTGGGAGATAACTTGAAGCGGGATGTGACCGGCAGCCGGGCAGCGGGATTTGGCATGGTGGTGATTTTGATTTCCCCGGAAGAATTGGCGGAAAGCGAGATCACCGCTGAAAACCGTCCGGATTTGATCATCCACCAGTTTGTGGATTTACTGGATTACTTCCCGGAATGTCCAAAAGTAATGGCAGCATCCAACAGTGAGGAGAAAAGATAATGAATGCGATTCCTCCCATCACTCACGGCGGCCGGGAAATGGCGAACGTTGTGCGGAAAATGCTGGAGGAGGGACAGACGGATTATTCCATGGAGCCCCTGGTGCGCATCAATGCAAAATGCGAACCGGTGGGAGCCATTCAAGCTGGGGATGGGGTGATTTTCTGCTGCCGGCGGGGGGAACGGGAAGTGGAATTAACGGATGCTTTTGTGGATCCGGAGTTCTCGCATTTTGAGCGCCAACCTTTGGAAGATCTGCAATTTGTGATCTTGACCCTCTACCATGAGAAGTTCAAGCACCTGCCGGTGGCTTTTGCCCCGAGCGAGCTGAAGCATACCCTGGGTGAAACCGTCAGCCGGGCCGGATTGAAACAATTGCGGGTGGCGGAATCGGAAAAATATGCTCATGTGACCTTCTTCCTGAGCGGGGGCAGCAACCAGGTATTTGACGGCGAAGTGGATATCCGCATCCCGTCGCCCAAGGGTGTCCCCTTTGACCAGGTGCCTGGGCTGAGCCTGGAACAGGTGGCTTCGCAGGTGGTGGCAGGGATTGAGCAGGGCTTTCCATTGATTGTGACCAATTTCGCCAATGGGGATGTGATCGGACATACGGCGAACCGCGAAGCGAAGATTCAATGTGCAGCCGTTGTGGATGACCAGCTCGGCGCCGTGCTGGATGCCGCACTGGCAGCAGATTATGTGGTGATGGTCACGGCGGACCACGGCAACCTGGAAGCGTTATGGATGGCGGATGGCAAGCCGCACGTCTCACATACCTCCAACCCGGTGCAGTTTATCCTGTTGGATGGAAAGACGGAAGGCGAGGTACAACTGCGGGATGGCTGCCTGGCAGACCTGGCGCCAACGGTGTTAGCGGCGATGGGGCTGGAACAACCCGCGGAGATGACAGGCCGCTCGCTGGCGGAAAGCCATAACTGGCATGGGCCGCGGCAGGTCTTGCTGATCATATTGGATGGCTGGGGAATTGGGGAGCCGGATGAAAGCAACCCGATCTGGCTGGCGAACACCCCAAATTGGGATGAAATCATCCGACACTATCCGACGGCACGGCTGGCAGCCTCCGGTGAGGCGGTGGGTTTGCAAGCCGGCAAGACGGGTAATTCCGAAGCCGGGCATTTGAATATTGGCGCCGGGCGGGTGGTGCTGCAAGACGACGTGCGGCTGGATGCAGCAATGGTGGATGGGAGCTTTTTTTCCAACCCGGTTTTCCTTGAGGCGATGGAACGGGTGAAAGCCAACGGTCACCGGCTGCACCTGATCGGCCTGCTGACGGAACGCAGCTCGCATGGTTCGATAGATTATCCCATCGGTTTATTGCGGATGGCCAAACAACTGGGACTGGAGAAAGTCTTCCTGCACATCATCTTTGACGGACGCAGCACCGCACCGGGCAGTGCCCCGCAATTGTTGGAAAAATTGGAAGGGACATTGCAAGAAATCGGCATTGGCCAGGTAGCCAGTGGAATGGGGCGGGGAATTGCGCTGGACCGGGATGGCAATTATGGACGAATCCGAAAGGCTTATGAAGCCATGACATTGGGCATTGGTCGCTGTGTTGGTGATTGTTGAGCGAAAGGATCGTATGACGGACGCATTTCTGAGCAAATTCATTCATCCGGCTTCCACCAAGATTGTGATGCTGATCATGGATGGGTTGGGCGGTCTGCCGGCTGCCCCCGGCGGTCTGACAGAATTGGAAACTGCCCGCACCCCCCACCTGGACCGTTTGGCGGGACAATCTTCGCTGGGGCTGACGATCCCGGTGATCCACGGCATCACCAATGGCAGCGGTCCGGGGCACCTGTCCATTTTCGGCTATGATCCGATTGAATATGAGATTGGGCGGGGCGCGCTGGAAGCCCTGGGATTGGATTTTGACCTCCAACCGCAAGATGTGGCTGCGCGGGGAAATTTCTGCCTGGTGGATGAGGAGGGTGTGTTGATTGACCGCCGGGCGGGCCGCCTGCCGACTGCCGAGAGCCGGGAGTTAATCACCCGCTTGCGGGAGATCCGGGTGGCGGGGGTGGAGTTCTATATTGAGACGGTGAAAGAACACCGCCTGGCTTTTGTGATGCGCGGCGAGGGGTTAAGCCCTGCCCTCTCGGATTCTGATCCGCAGACCAATGGTGTGCCCCCCCTGAAAGTAAGAGCATTAAAGCCGGAAGCCGAACGCAGCGCAGAGATTGCCAACCTTTTTATTGAAGAAGCCGGGCGGTTGCTGCATGGCGAACGTGCCGCCAATATGATCACGTTGAGAGGCTACGACCGTCTGCCCACGCTGCCATCCTATGCGGAAAAGTATCACCTCAAGGCGGCGGCGATTGCCATCAATGGGATGTATAAGGGAGTGGCGCGGCTGGCAGGGATGGATGTGCTGGAAGTGGGTGGGATGACGCTGGCGGATGAGTTGACCACCCTGGAAAAATGTTGGGCGGACTAT
>CALESS010000172.1 GCA_937907495.1 uncultured Anaerolineaceae bacterium | reverse complement strand
GAGGGGAGTTTTTCTTCTGACATGTTTTTTTCTTCCTTGGATTAATGAATGATTTCGGATTGCGAGAGCATTTGGACTGCACTTTCTACATTTGGCGCAAAGGAAAGCAGGCTGCGATCCTGGGCGGCGATGAGTGGTGCAAAACTGCTGAAGAAGGTGCTGAAGGTTTGCTGCCAGCCGGAACCAATCAGGATCAGGGGGCGCTGGCGGGTGGCGCGGATGGTCATGCGGTTCCACATCAGTGAGATCTCGGTCAGCGTGCCGGGGCCGCCGTTGAGCGCCATGGCGGCATCACAGCCTTCGATCATCCGGTCAATCCGCTCGCCCAGGGATTGGGTGTGCCACGGTTCGCGCACCCAGGGGTTGGCAGAGGTTTTCCGCCAGGCTTCAATCTCCTGGCAAGTGACCCCGATGGCATGTCCGCCGGATTCCACCGCCCCGCGGGAGACGGCTTCCATGGTGCCCATATAGCCGCCCGTCAGGACGATATGCCCGGCAAGGGCTAAAAGACGGCCCAGGGAAAGAGCTTCTTCATAGGCGGGTTCGCCAGGCAAGGGTTGAGCGCTTCCGAATATGGTGACCTTCATGCGGTGTGGGTCCTATCCAATCAGGGTTGTGGGTCTGTGGGGCGATCCCAGGTGCGTTGGTAATTGGCTTCCAGTTTGGAGCGAATGGCTTCCTCCAAATTTACACTGCTTAAACGCGCCAACTGCAGCAGGTAAAGGGCTACATCGGCCAGTTCACCAGCCAGGGCTTGCGCATCTACCGCCTGCTCCTGCCACTGGAAGTGCTCCAGGACCTCCGCGGCTTCCAGCGAAAGTGAAATGGCGATGTTGCGCGGCGTCTGGGGGCGCGGGCTGCCGGGTTGATACCAACCCTTGGCGCTCACAAATTCATCCATCGCCCGGGATAACTCTTCGAGATCCATAAACAATGATTATACCGGATTTTGCGAAGCTTCCGCGGGCAATTCTGCCGCAGGCCGGGTCAGCATCCACAGCAGCCAGAGGGGCAGCAGAACGAGCGGCGCTTCCGCAATGGCCGGGGGTGTTGCCGGGTTTCGCTGCAGGAAAAAAGCCACCCAGGAAAAAATCAGTGAGCCACCCCAGAAGAGAATCACCGGCAGCGGGCGTTTAGAGGGACGGAGAAGAACCCAGGTCAGCAAGGGCAGCACAAAGACCAGGTGTTCATACGATTTGCCGCGCGGGTGGGCCAGGAAGCCAAACACCCCACCCCAACCCCAGAGCAACAGGCTGGGGAGCTTGCCGCGCCACCATGCGATAATCAGGAAGATGCCGGTCAGGGCCAGCGCAGCCAGGAGCACCAGGCTGGCGGGGCGGGAATAGGCGGGCAGCAGGAACTGCTGGAGGAAAAATTCAGCATCCAACCAGGTTTGGTTATAAAGGGCATATTTCTGCAAGCGTTCCAGCCAGAGTGCCGGCCAGCCAGGAACCAGCAGGAAAGATGCGGCCGCGAAAATCCCCAGCCCGGCTAAGAAACTACCCGGCAGCCACCATTCCTTGCGGCGCACGGCGAGCAGGATTAACAATCCGCAGAAGACCCAGCTAAATTGGGGCTTCACCAGGCACCAGGCCAGCAGCACCCCGGCAAGTATCTGCACCGCCTGGCTGTTGCCGGTTGGACGGGTCAGTCGGGCATAAATCCAGATCAGGATGCAGAAGAGCAGGATGACATAATTGCCCAGGATCAAGCCGAAGGCAAAGGGATACAGGAAAAGCAGGCTGAAGATGACGGGGCGTGGGCGGCCGGGGCTGGCGGCAATGAGCAGAATGAAACAAGCCAGCAGGGAAAAGGCCATCCAGATGGCTTGAGACCAGTCAAATGGCAAACCCAGGAGGAGCAGATTGGGGATTAGCGCAAAGGGGGGGTTGGCAAAGGCGAGTTGGTCTTCGCCCGGGCCCATCAACCGCTTGTGCATGGCCAGTTGAACCTGGATGGCGATCTCGTCGGAGTAGGGGTTCTCCCCCTGCAAGGCAGCCCGGCCAGCCAGGTAGAACACATAGTAATCACCGCCCAGCGTGTTGCCCGCGGTGAGGGAGTGAATGGCCGTGGCAAGCAGCCCAAGGCTGAGGCTAAACAATAGCAAGAGGAGGAGCCAGCGCTTCAAGGCGAGCATGATGAATTTATTATATCCATAGATAAGCAGGCCTGGAAATAAAAACGGCAAAGATTGAGGGGTGCTCAATCTTTGCCGCTGGTTGGCTGATGGAAGGAATTACTTTAAGGTGGGGAACTGGTCGCTTAGATTGGGTTTGCTCTCTGCAACCATTTGTTTGGCTTTGCGGCGGCGCCGGGCAGCCCGGACGATCAGCCAGATGGGCAGACCGATGATCAGGCCGATGGGCAGCAGGAAGATGATGACCCAGATCAGGACGGTGGCGATTACTTTGAGTCCGTCTATCAGGGCTTGCACGGCGTTGCGGGCGATGCCCACCGGTTTCCAACCGGCGATCTCCACCGGCTGGATTGATTCCTTCGCCGTCAGGGTGATGGAGATGGCGGAAAGCCGGGCGGATTCTTCGTAATACTTGATTTGCCCTTTGAGAACTTCGATATCCGAGCGAACCTCGGTCAGGCGGTTGTAAACCTGCATCACTTCGTCAATCTTGGTGGCTTTTTCCATGAAGCTGGTTAACTGCACTTCGGCAGCTTCCAGGTTGCGCAGGCGGCTTTGCAGGTCGGTGTATTGTGAGGTCACATCCTGACCGGTAATGTTCTCGGAGAGAATATCGGTTTTGGGGTCCTCGATCAGGTCTTTGATCTGCGTCAGGGCGGCATCCAACTGGTCGGCTGGCACGCGGATGGTGAGGTAGGCCGCCGGGACTTCAATGCCATCCCGGGTGGTGGTTTTGTAGAGGTTGGAATCCACCACAAAACCGCCCATGCCTTCGGCCATGCGGGTGATGCTGGTCATCGCCGCGCCGGGGTCTACAACGATGAGCGACAGGTTGGCGTTCTTGATCACCAGGCGCTCTCCCGTTGCCGGAATCGTGGAACCGCTGGAGGCATTGTCATAACCACCCGCTTCCATCTCCCGCGGGCTAGGCTGGGCAGGGGATTCAGGTGCGCCTTTATCCCAGGCTGTGGCCGGGGTGTCTGCGGCGGAAGCGCAGGCGCTTAAAACAAGGGCAAACAAAATGAAAATTACGATCAGGCGTTTCATGGTTTTTTCCTCCACGCATAAGACGAAGCCAGCCGCAGAAAGTTCCCCCTACCAGCCCTCTGCCAGGCGCTGGGCATGGCGTTTGGGCAAACCAGCCTGGCGGATACGGCTTTGGACAGAGGTCATATCATATTCCACCCGGTGGCTGGTCCACAGTTTTTCTTCCGGCTGGAAAATGGCATAGGCTGCTCGGCGGTCCCGGTCGCGCGGCTGACCGACAGAGCCGGGATTGAGGATGCCGCGGCAATTGAGGTTAAGCTCCTCGTTTTCCTTCATGATGCGCCATTCCATCCGGTCATCTTCATTCAATAGATAACAAATGGGAATGTGCGTGTGGCCGACGAAGGCGTAATCTGTCTCAAAAGTGGTGAAATTGATGGCCGCGGTATAGGTATCCAGCAAATATTCCCAGATCGGGTTGCGCGGACTGCCATGGGCAATGGTCACCCCGTGAATTTCCAACTTTTCCGGCAGACTGGCTAAATATTCCAGGTTTTCGGGGGAGAGCGCCTTGCGGGTCCACTGGGCGGCCTGGCGGGCTTCTTTGTTGAAGGTGTTCAAGTCAATCTTATCCACCACGGCGGCATCATGATTGCCCATCAGGCAAACCAGGCCGGGCAGGCCGCGCACCAGGTGGATACATTCATTCGGATCCGGGCCATAACCGGTTAAATCTCCCAGGCACCAGACAGCATCATAAGTACCGGCATCCTGTAAAACAGTGGTGAGAGCGTTGAGGTT
>CALESS010000171.1 GCA_937907495.1 uncultured Anaerolineaceae bacterium | reverse complement strand
AATCTCATTATCCATTGGCTGGATGGGAGAAATGATCGTGAATTATCGAATTCAAGATTTGGAAACGGATGAACGGCCGCGCGAAAGACTGGAAAAACTGGGGCCGCAAGCGCTTTCTACGGCTGAATTGATCGCCATATTGTTGCGGGTTGGGGTGAAGGGTGAAAATGCGGTGCAAATGGGCCAGCGATTGTTAAAAAAGTTGGGCGGGTTGCGCGGCTTGCACCAGGCCAGTTTTTCCGAGGTGTGCAATCAACATGGGATCGGACCGGCCAAGGCGGCTCAACTCCAGGCGGCAATTGAATTGGGCCGGCGGCTGCAAATTGATGACCCGGAGCAGCGCCCGCAGATCGGCAAGCCGCAGGACGCGGCCAACCTGGTGCAGTATGAAATGAGCGGCCTGGGACAGGAGCAGCTATGGGTGCTGATACTGGATACCCGCAACCGGGTGATTGCCACGGAGCGGCTTTACAAAGGCTCGCTCAATTCTTCCACCGTGAGGGTGGGAGAATTATTCAAAGCAGCCATCCAGAAGAATGCAGCCAGCATTATCCTGGTGCATAATCACCCCTCCGGGGACCCGACCCCCAGCCCGGAAGATATCAATCTGACGCGGGCAGCCTGCGCAGCTGGCAAGTTGATGGACATTGAAGTGCTGGATCACCTGGTGATTGGCGGCAGCCGCTTTGTCTCGTTGAAGGATCGCAACCTGGGTTTTGGGACATAGCAAGCTGATTTTATTGACAAAACTTTTGGTTCATAGTAATATTCTGGCGCTCAAAGGACGGCGAGGTAGCTCAGTGGCAGAGCCGCGGCATCATAATCCGCTGGTCGTGGGTTCAACTCCCACCCTCGCCACAAAATCCTTACTTTGATCCCCTGCCGAAAGGCAGGTTTTTTTTACATGGTTCGGGGCGGATTTTTGTAACTTATCCACTGGAAATTCATCAAAGATTAATAGCAGTACATCCTTTTGTTGTGGAGTGTGAGATGAAAATAAATGAATCGAATGTGGATCGGATTGTCCGGG
>CALESS010000170.1 GCA_937907495.1 uncultured Anaerolineaceae bacterium | reverse complement strand
CCTTAACCAGTATTTTATTGACCACAAAGAGCGGCTGGGGTTTGACCTGCGGATCACAACCCTGGGCCACGTGCAACGAGGGGGCAGCCCCGGGGCGTTTGATCGTATTCTGGCGACCAAACTGGGAGCGGGGGCAGTTGAGGCGCTGGGCCGCGGAGAGACAGGCGTGTTGGTGGGGCTTATCAAGAATGAGGTGAAAACCACCCCCCTGGATGTTGTGACCAGCACCCGGAAAACGGTAGATTTGAGGCTGCTGGATCTTGCCAGGTTATTGGATTAGGAAAATCATGAGCCGGAGGATTCAATTCCCCCGGCTTTTATTATCAGGATTCGCGATTCCAGCGCAGATAGGCTTCTATGAAGCCGTCAATTTCTCCATCCAGGGCGGCCTGGGTGTTGCCGGTTTCGTATTCGGTGCGGTGGTCTTTAACCAATTGGTAGGGGTGTAAGGTGAAGGTGCGAATCTGGCTGCCGAACTCCACTTTAACATACTTGCCGCGCAGCTCTGCCAGGTGTTTCTCTTGCTCTTCCCGTTTGATCTCGAGCAGGCGGGCGCGCAGAACGCGCATGGCATTATCCCGGTTTTGCATCTGCGAACGCTCATTCTGGCAAGCCACCACCAATCCGGTGGGCAGGTGGGTGATCCGCACGGCGGTCGAGTTCTTCTGCACATTCTGACCGCCCGCCCCGGAAGAGCGAAAAACATCCACGCGGATATCTTCGGCGGGTATGTTAATTTCGGAATCCTCACCGACTTCGGGGAGTACCTCGACCTGGGCAAAGGAAGTGTGCCGGCGATGGGCGGAATCGAAGGGGGAGAGGCGAATCAGGCGGTGGACGCCTTTCTCGGAGCGCAAATAGCCATAGGCATAGCGTCCATTGATAGCGATGGTGATGGATTTGATGCCTGCTTCTTCACCTTCGGCATAATCCAGAATTTCGGCTTCAAAGCCGCGGCGCTCGGCCCAACGCAGGTAGAGCCGCTGGAGCATGGCTGCCCAATCCTGCGATTCGGTGCCGCCCGCCCCGGAACTGATGGTAAGCAGGGCGTTGCCTTTATCGTAAGGACCGGAGAGCAGGGTGGCAATTTCGCGCACGGCCAGTTCTTTTTCCAGTGCGGCTGTTTCGGCTTCCAACTCCGGGCGGAGTGATTCGTCCTCCAGCGCGGCGAGTTCGATGGAATCCTCCACCCGCTGGGAGATGGTTTTCCAACTTTCCACCTCGGCCCGTAAATCCGATAGGTCTTTCATTACCCGCTGGGCGCGCTCCCGGTCATTCCAGAGATCGGGGTCTTCAGATTGTTGAGCTAAATCGGCGAGTTCTTTTTCCTTTGACGCCAGGTCAAAGATGCTCCAATAAATCAGAGATGAGCTGACGGCTGCTGTATAAACGATCCAATAAATCCTGCATACCAATCCTCCAGATTACTTTTTCTGTAAAATACCATTCACAAAGGCCTGGCGGTCAAAGGGGGTGAGGTCTTCCGGCTTTTCGCCCAGACCAGCGAACAAGATGGGCAAGCCCAATTGTTTTTGAATGGCGAAAGCCATACCGCCTTTGGCGGATGAATCCAGTTTGGCGAGAATAATTCCAGTCACTTTCACCGCCTCCTTGAAAGCGCGGGCCTGGGAGAGGGCGTTTTGGCCGGTCGTGGCATCCAGTACCAGCCAGATGGCATGCGGGGCACCTGGCAGGGCTTTGCCGACCACCCGATGCACTTTCTTCAGCTCTTCCATCAGGTTGAAGCGGGTGTGCAGGCGGCCCGCGGTATCCACCAAAAGGATATCTGCGCCGCGCGCCTGGGCGGCCTGGACGGCATCGAACGCCACCGCGCCGGGGTCGGCATTGGGCTGCCCGGCGATCACGGGCACGTTGAGGCGCTGTCCCCAGACTTGAAGTTGATCCACAGCGGCAGCCCGGTAGGTATCGGCGGCAGCCAGCATGACCCGCCTGCCCTGGTTGGAAAAGAGCTTGCCCAGTTTGGCGGCGGTGGTGGTTTTTCCACTACCATTGACGCCCACCAGCAGAATGACGGCTGGTTTCTGCAGGCCAAATTCGAGCGGGGGAGGCGGATCCAGACGGGCAACCAGTTCATCGTGCAGGGAGTTTTGCAGCTCATCAGTGCGGGTGAGTCCCTGCTCGAAAACGACATCTTGCAGCCGATGGATCACCTCGAGGGCGGTATCCGCACCGAGGTCAGCCTGGATGAGGATTGCTTCCAACTCATCCCAGGTATCCTCGTCAATATCGGTGGCGCCAAACATGGTGGCAATCCGCCCGAAAGCCACCTTGCGGGTGCGGGAAAGACCTTCCATCCATTTGTTGAAAATATCAGCCATAGATCAGGAATTATAACATGGGCTTGGGTTGGCTGGCTGTTGTTGCCAGTTGTCCGCAACCAGCGTGGATATCAATCCCCCGGCGGATGCGGATGGTGCAGGAGATCCCGGAGCGCTCCAGGATGGCTTTGAATGCTTCAGCGCGCTGGCGTGTGGTGGCTTGCCCTTTATACTTTTGGGTGGGGTTGAGCGGTATTACATTGACGTGACAGAGCATCCCTTTGAGCAGGGCCGCCAGTTTCTGGGCAGTCTCTGGAGTATCGTTGACACCGTGGATCAAAGCCCATTCAAAAGTGACCCGCCGGTTGGTCTGTTCGATGTAATACTGGCAGGCTTTTAGCAACTCGGCAATGGGGTAGCGCTTGTTGACCGGCAAGAGCGCCAGCCGTTCTTCATCCGTGGCGGCATGCAGGCTGATGGCCAAGTTGATCTGGCGTTTTTCCGCCGCAAATTGACGGATGAGGGGCACCAGCCCGACGGTGGAGATGGTGAAGCGCCTTTCACCCAGGTTAAACCCCTGCGGATGGTTAAGCCGGTCAATTGCAGTCAGGGTGGCATTGTAATTGTGGAATGGTTCGCCCATCCCCATCAGCACCACATTGGTCACCCGCTCGTCCTTCTGCTGCAAGATACGGGCGTAATATAGCACCTGTTCGACAATTTCACCACTGGAAAGATGCCGCAGAAATCCCATTTGGCCGGTGGCACAAAAAACGCAGCCCATGGCACAACCCGCCTGGCTGGAGATGCAAAGTGTATTGCGCTCATGGTATCGCATGAGAACCGCTTCAATGGCTTTGCCATCTTCGAGCGTCAGGAGGGTTTTTACCGTCTCCCCATCCTTGGATTGCAGGATGATGCCTGGCGTAAAAGCGGAGAAGCGGAAAGAGGCGGCTAACTGGTCTCGCAGGGACTTGGGAAGATTGGTGAATTGTTCGGGGGAATTCCAGAGCTGGATGTACAACCCCTGCCATACCTGTACAGCCCGATAGGACGGCTCTCCCAGGTCTTGCAGCACTTGGGTGAGTTCCTCGAGGGTCAGGTCAAAAATAAGTGGGAGAGAGGGCATGATTAATCCAGGGCCTGGATGAGTTCGTAGAGGTTGTCAGCGATGTAGTCAGGTGGGGGCTGCATTTGCAGTGCCTGGGCATGGGTGGCAACGCCGCTGAGCACCAGGGCCGTCTGGCAGCCGGCATTTTGCCCACCGAGGATGTCGGTCTCCAGGCGGTCGCCCACCATGAGAGTTTCCTGCGGCTGAGTTCCCAGGCGCTGCAGGGATACTTCCAACAGGGCGGTGTGGGGTTTGCCGGCGATGATTGGCTGCTGATCGGTGGCCGTTTCGAGGGCAGCCAGGATGGCGCCTGCACCGGGGATCAGACCTTCCGGGGTGGGGAAGGTGCGGTCCGGGTTGGTAGCGTAAAAAGGTATTCCCGAGCGAATGAGAAGGGTGGCAGCCGTGAGCTTTTCGTAGTTGATCTGGCGGTCAATCCCGACGACGACTGCAAGCGGATTATCAGCAGAAATCACAAAGCCGCGTTCTTCCAGGGCAGCCTGGAGACCTGATTCGCCAATGAGGTAGATTTTCCCTCCATTGGGGAAGCGGCGGTGGAGCAGGTCCGCAACCGCCAGGCTGGAGGTTAGGATTTGAGACTGATCCAATTCTACGCCGAGGCTGTGGAGGCGGGATTGATAAGCGAGGGGTGTCTTACTGGAATTGTTGGTTGCGAGAACCACCCTGAGATTGCGCTGACGAATGGCAGCAAAAGTGGCGGGTAGGTCCACAATCGGCGTGAGTTCTCGCCAGAGAACGCCGTCCATATCCAGGATGAGCCCTTTTATTTTTAACA
>CALESS010000169.1 GCA_937907495.1 uncultured Anaerolineaceae bacterium | reverse complement strand
GTTTTCTGCCTACACCACCTTCACCATCACCATCAGCATGGAGGACCGTCCGGGGGTGGTGGAAGATGTGCGCAAGGCATTCAACCAGCCCGGACGCCGCCTGGTTTCCATCAGCGTGGAACGCAGCCTGCACAGCAAACGCATGAAGCTCGAATTACTGGCCCGGGTGCGCGGCAAGCAAGCCCTGGAAGAGGTGATGGCCACCATTTCAACCATCCACGGACTGCGGGCGTATAAAGTGAGTTAACCCGCCCAGGCGGTGATCAGCATGGCAGCGGTCAGCAGGAAAAAGCTGACCCAGGCCAGCCAGCTCCAGCCGCTGACGATGGAAAGGTAAATGGCAAATGGCGCCAGCACCCCCAGAAGGAGGGCTGCCACCTGCAAAGCGTAACGGTGCCGCTTGCGCCAGGCCAAAATGCGGGAGCGGGCGGAAGTTTTCTTCTGCATCATCCCCCACCCCCGGCCAGGATCAGGGTGAAGACGGCCACCCAGGCCACGGGAATCAACCCATAGGCCAGGATTTTCCCCATCACCACCCCTTCGTTATCCCCCAGGCCGACCGTAGAGCAGCCAACAATCACCTTGGCCGGCGCCATGATGCTGCCCAATGAGCCGCCCGCGGTTTGAGAAGCCAGGATGAGGGTGACGCTCAGTTGCAACAGCTCGGCGGTGCGCATTTGCAGCGCGGCAAAAAGCACGTTGGAATTATTGTTACTGCCGGTGATAAAAGCTCCCAAAGCCCCGATGAAGGGCGCGATTGCCGGGTAAAAGGCCCGGCCAAAGCTCTGGCTCAATCCCTGCGCCAGCAGGTTGGTCATGCCGCTGTGAGACATCACCACCGCCATACCCACCATCGCCACGATGCCCAGGCTGGAATTCACCGCCCCACGGGACATTTTATCCAAAATGCGCCTCCCGGCGCCGGGAGTGTAGTAGCCCGCTTTTTTGTAGATAAACCAGGCGATGAGGGAAGCATACAGCAGGATTGCCCCCGGGTGTCCAAACAGGTTGATTTTACGACCTGCTTCGGCAGGGGTTGCCCAGCCATAGGCTGTTTGCAAAGCCGGAAATTGAAGGGTAGGTTGGATTTTATCCAGGGCGGCGGTGATCGGGGGGAACAGGTTTAACCCAAACGCCAGCACCACCAACACCACATAGGCCGAGCCAGCCACCCACAGGGAGCGATGCTGGTCGTTCTCATCCCGGGATGAACCTACCGAGGCTGCAATTTTTCCCCGGTAGAAGGGGATGCGGGTGATGGCAAAGCCCGCCAGCAAGCCCGCCATGGCCCCGCCGGTGGCGCCGAGCGTCCACAGGCCGTTCGTGACCAACAGATGCTGGGTGATGCCCATGACGGCACTCAAGACCAGCACGGCGGGCAGGGTGCGCAGCAGGCCTTTCCAGCCTCCTGCCACAAATGCCACAATCCCCCCGCAGGCAAAGGCCGAGCTGCCCAGCAGCAGAGAGGACTGGGGAGCCAGAATTTCGCCCGGAAGGTTGGTGACGGCCATGAGGGTCTGGAAGGAGGTGGCGAGCGAACCAAAATTCACCGCCCAGCCATGCCCGATGCAAGCCATGATGACCGCCTGGACGGGGGAAAAACCCAACCCCACCAGCAGCGGAGCTGCCACAGCCACTGGCACGCCAAAACCGCCCATGCCCTGCAAGAAGGAAGCGAACAGCCAGCCCAACAGCAAGCCCTGCATGGTGTGGTCGGCGGTCAGACGCGGTAATGCCTGCCCAATCGCCTTCACCGCCCCGGCTTCATCTGCAATGTGAAACAGGAGCAGTGCCGTCCAGATGATATAAAGCACATCCAGGGTGAGCAGAATGGCCTTGGCCTGGCTGAACCCAATCAGCAGCGGGCCGGCGCCAAAACGTAAAACAGCCACCAGGATGGCCGCGAACCAGCTCACCGCCCCGGCTTTGCTGCCCCCCCAGCGAAAACCGAGCATTAAAACCAGCACCACCAGCACCGGCGAAAGCGCCAGCAGCCAGTTGAGAAGCGTCAATTGCATCCGGCCTGGCCCCCTTCTTCCCCCAGCAATTCCAACAGGGCATCCGCAGCCAGCTCAAACATCAGGCGGCGGTCGGCGGTGCGGGTATGCCAGGCCCTGCCGTCCCAGCCTTCTGGCACCACCAGGTCTCCGCCATAAACGATCTGTCCCAGCTCAACCCCGCGGAATTGGGCCACGGCGAAGAAAGCCGCGGCTTCCATTTCCACCACCACACAGCCTTCCGCCAGGCGCAGGGCGCGGCGGGCGACAGTCTCACGATAGATCGCATCGGTGGTCCAACTGATACCCATGCGGAACTCGAGGCCGCTGCGCTGCAATACCCGCCCCAGGGCAGCGGTGGCTCGCGGCCCAGCCACGGCCAGGCGCTCCGGCGGCAGGTAGTGGTAGGAAGTGCCTTCGTCGCGCACGGCGGAGGTCAGGATGACCGGATGCCCGGCAATGATTTGCGCATCCAGCACACCGCAGCCCCCGCAGGCGATGAAATTTTTCACCCCCAGGCCAATCATTTCCTCCAGGAGGCCGGCAGCCAGCGGCGCCCCCACCCCGGGGTGAAAGACCAGCACCTGCCGGTCGCCCTGCTGCATGGCATAGACCGGGTGGCGGCCAATTTCCGAACCCATTGCGCCCACTTCCACCAGGCGGCCTTCGGCCAGGAGGGCTGCCAGCACATCGGCAAAGAAGCAGATCACCGCGCCGGGAGGCACGGGGATGGAAATCAGCGGCGGGTGCGGCTCCAGGATGGCGGAGCGCTGGGGGTCAAACTCAAGGATGGGAAGAGAGGTCATGGAAGGTTCCTGGAAGAGAATGCCTTATTGTACCACCGGCGGTTCCACAGAGAATCTGGGTTGACACCCAAAGCAGAAACCCTATAATCATACTACCGGGGGAAACCATCCCCTCCCCGAGGGAGAACCAATGAAAATTTATAAGCACAGTCCGCGCTTCTGGATGGCCATCATCGTCATCTATATTGCATTGATCACGCTTGCACCCGCAATCATCACCCGCTTCTGGGGCCTTTCCGATCGCACCTGGAATTGGCTGCTGTTTGTGGCGGAGATCGCAGCTTCCCTGGGGCTGGTTTTCCTGGGTTTTGTGTTGGGAAATGTTTTGTGGAGCCAGGTGCAAAGCGAGCAGGAAAACCAGCGAACCCTGCGGGATCTGTATGGCCATTTTTCAGAGATCCATCGCCTGGCTCATACCTGTGAAACGTTGCGCCTCCAGCATTTTCAGGATCCGGAAGAATCCCTTAAAAGGGATAACCATGTGCTCAGCCAGCGCGACCAGATGAAAACGCATGTCCAAAGCCTGGCATTCACTGGTGCCAGGTTGAACCCGGATCACCCATCCGCCGGGAGGATTGAAACCTGCCGCCGGGACATTGTGGACCGCATCAACCAGTTACTGGAATTGAATGGTGTGCGCGGGGAAAACGAAAAAATGAGCCAACTTTTCATTCAGCTCATTCGCTTAAGCCAGGAAGGAATGAACCTAACTACCGGAGGAGGGTAATATGACACCACTACGTCGTCTTGGAGATCTGGTTATTCAATCGGAGGAAGATAGCCGCGGGGAGCGCCGCGTATTGCCCGGCGCTGACCGCCTGGCTACCAAGATCTTCTTCCCGGATCACCTGGGGCTGGAGAATTACTATATTTTCTCCTCGCCTGTCATGGTTCCCCAAAACTTCAAACTGCCGGCGGGAATGCCGGGCATCGGTGAGGAAGAGGCCAACTTCATCAGCAAGCTCTTCGATCCGCCCGGGCCCGTGCTGGCCATCGTTGGCCCCCTGGGTTCCGGCAAATCCACTTCGATTGAATTTGTCATCCGGCATGTGCTGCAAACCATTGAATGTGAGCATTGTCTCTCCATCCATGAAGCCCCCTGCCAGCGGATGATCGCCTGGATTGACTGCAAGCAATTTACCGAGCAGCCGGAACGCACCACCGACGAGCCCAATGGCCGCTTGATCCAGCAGGTATGCATCCAACTATGGGCAAGAGCCACCAAATACCTGACGGATGGCATTGAATTTGTTGATTTTTGGAATTATATTTTGAG
>CALESS010000168.1 GCA_937907495.1 uncultured Anaerolineaceae bacterium | reverse complement strand
CGCCTTCGACCGCCGTCCGCCGCTGAGGCCGCCCAAGCCCGCTCCGGTTCCATCCACGTCGGATACCTGGAACCGTTCGGCAACAAAGCCACCCTGGAAGCCTTCGCCCAATCCGGCGCCCGCAAGCAGGGCGCGGGCTTCGTCCAGGTTGCGATCGTACCAGGCGATACCCTTGCTGAAGCCAGGGCTGAAGGGTTCGGGCACAAAGTTTTGGGCAACCGAAGAACCCTTGGGATAGAATTCATCCACAATGCGCTGGCGGTCAATTGCCAGGGCGATACCCTTGCGTACATCGGGATTATCGAAGGGCGGAATGGTGTTATTGAAACCGATGTAGAAGATGTTCAGGGCAGCCCGGGGGTAGAGGGCCAGGTTGGAGTCGCCGCTGATGGTGTCAAAATCTTCCGGGGCGGGGTTGTCAATGCCATCCACCGTGCCAGATTGCAGCTCCAGCAGACGTTGGGCGGATTGCTCTGACCAGCGGAAGATCACGGTTTTCACCGGGGCTTTTTCGCCCCAGTAATTGGGGTTGCTGACCATGGTGATGTGATCGCCGCGAATCCATTCCTTGACGATGTAGGGGCCAGTGCCATTGGGTTTCTCGCTCATTTTGACCGAGTCACCGTTGTTGGCTTCCAGGTAGCCCTTATCTTGGATGTTGAAGGCGGTGAAAGCAACCTTGGAGGGCAAGGCCGGATCGGGGCTGCAGAGGGTGATCTTGAAGGTCAGTTCATCCACGGCCTCGATGGATTTAATCGTGCCGCCGTAATCACAATTCGGGGCTTCGACTTTGATCGGCTCGAAGGCTACATTGTAGCTGGGGATATCGGAGACGGGCGCAGCAGGTTTGCAGGCCGCCAATCCCATGCTGGCGATGAGTACCACCGCCAAAAACAAATACGAAAAACGTAGTTTCACTTTCTCCTCCATACAGACTTCAGAAATGGGAAACGGGTTAAATACGAACCGGGTTGAGAGATCTCAACCCTGGCGCACCGGCGAGCGCGCCTTACATAACCGACTGAAACTCATTATACGGTAAAAAAACGGATTTTGTTGGAAATGGCAAGGTGCAATTTTAATTTTTCCGGTGGAATTTTGTCATCGAAACCTGTGCAATAGCTACCCACCGGGCACTGTTCCAGTCGTTGCGAGCCTGGCAAAGTTGCCCACTGAGCTAAAAAAACTAACCACAGAGGCACTGAGAAGAACTGCTCTCTCAAAAATCTTTTTGGAATCATCCCTGCCTTTTCCGTAATGAGGGAAGGCTGTACCATTTATGAGCTTTCCCTTGTATCTCTTTTTCCTTATTTCTCTGTGTCTCTGTGGTTCAAAAATCCCCCATCATCCTCCATCCCTGTGCCCCTTAGGTTCAAAAATCTTCCCCGGCGCGGGTGGCTTATCCCCTCAACGTGTTTTATAATAAGATGCTCGTACTTTGGTCGGATGGAGGCATCCACTGTCTGATTGGTCTGAAAAAATCCTGGCCTGGGATGAACGTAACTCTCGCCTGCTTCGATTGCAGCCCGGGGTCAGCCGCTGGTTCCGTCCAGCCGCCCTGCTGGCTCATTCTGCCGATTCATGGTTCTGGCTGGCAGGGCTATTCATCCTCTGGCTGCTCACCCGCGGCCCATGGCATGCCCGCGCCGCCCTGCTGGCCGCGGCCATCTTCAGCCTGGCTGTACTGGTAATGCTAATTAAATTTACCGTGCGCCGCCGCCGCCCGGAAGGTGAATGGGGAGGCATCTATCGCAACACAGATCCCCACTCCTTCCCTTCGGGACATGCCGCCCGGGCGGTCTTGATCGCCGTCATCTGCTGGGGCGTTGGCCCGCTCTGGCTGGCAATCCTCGCCAGTCTGTGGGCGCCGTTTGTCATCCTGGCCCGGGTGATGACGGGTGTGCATTTCCTGACGGATGTACTGGCCGGCGCCCTGCTCGGCCTGGCTGCCGGGTTGGTCTCGCTGCAAATTCACCCCCTGCTGATGGCCTTTTTCCCGTTTATTTTCGTTTAGGGGTGGAAGCCCCTGGAATTCCACCCAAATCTGCAATTGCAAAAGCAAACTGAAAGGACCCTTCCCATGAAAAGAATTGTCACCCTTCTGCTCGTGAGTATCTTTCTGACGCTGGCTGCCTGTACCCCCAAAGCAACCCCGCTGCCCCCGCTCCGGGTGGCCGTCCTGCCGGTTCTGGATGTCCTTCCCCTGTATGTAGCCCAACAGCAAGGATATTTCACCGAGGCCGGCGTGCAGGTGGAACTGGTGCCGGTCGGTTCAGCACCCGAACGCGACCAGTTGATGCAATCCGGCCAAATTGATGGCATGTTGAACGAGCTTGTCACCACTCTCTACTACAACCGGGATTCCTCCAGGGTGAAAATCGTGCGCTTTGCCCGCATCGCCACCCAGGAATACCCGGTCTTCCGCATCCTGGCGGCCAAAGATAGCGGCATCACCAGCGTGGAGGGATTGAAAGGTGTGGCGATTGGCATTTCAAACGGCACCATCATCGAATACATGGCCGACCGGGTGTTGACCCATGCCGGGCTGACGCCGGCGGAGATCCAAAAAATCGCCGTGCCCAAGATTGCTGACCGCACTGCCCTGCTCGAATCGGGTGAACTGAAAGCCGCGGTCATGCCAGATCCGTTGGCCTCGCTGCTGCTGCAAAAAGGTGCAACCCTGGTGATTGACGACACCAGCCTGCCAGAGGTAAGCAATAGCGTTTTCACCTTCAGCGTGCAAACGCTCACCTCCCGCCCGGCGGATGTGCAAGCCTTTTTGGCCGCCGTGGAAAAAGCGGTGTTGGATATCAACGCCGATAAAGCAAAATACAAAGACCTGATGGTGGAACTCAAGCTGGTGCCGCCCTCGGTAGTCGGCGATTACCAGGTGCCCACCTTCCCAACCGCCAGCGTCCCCAGCCAGGCTCAATTTGATGATGCCCTGGCCTGGGCCATGGAGAAGGACCTGATCCCGGCAGCCCAAAGCTATTCTGCCACCGTGGATGCCTCCTTCCTGCCCAAACCGTGATCCAGGCCCACGCCCTCACCTTCCAATACGGAAAACAGCCCCCCATCTTCCAGGATTTTTCCTGGCAGGTGGAAGCAGGGGATTCCTGGGCGGTGATCGGAGCCTCCGGGTGTGGAAAATCCACGTTGCTCTACTTGTTGGCCGGCTTGCGGCAGCCGACCGGCGGACAGTTGTTGATTCACGGTCAGCCCATCCTCCGGCCCCGCCCGCAAACCGGCCTCATCCTGCAAGATTACGGCCTGCTGCCCTGGGCCACCTTGCGCCAGAACGTCACTCTGGGGCTGGATTTGCGCCGTTTTTATGGCCCGGATTCCCGCCACGCCCCGCCCGAAGCCCTTGCCGCCGATGCCCCCGCCCGCGTCCGCCACTGGCTGGACCGCCTGGGGCTAAACGCAGTGGCAGATCAGTTCCCCGGGCAGGTCTCCGGTGGGCAGCGCCAGCGGGCAGCCATCGCCCGTACCCTGGTGCTGCAACCCGACCTGCTGCTGATGGATGAACCCTTTGCCTCGCTGGACGCCCCCACCCGCGAGAGCCTGCAATCCCTGGTGTTGGAATTACCCGGTGAACGTCCCCTGACCACGATTTTGGTCACGCACACCATCGAAGAAGCGCTGCTGATCGGCGGCAAGGTCCTGGTATTGCAAAATCACACCAACATCACCCCGCTCGTCTTAACCAACCCCTTCCGGGGCTGTCAGCCGCCGGTAGTGGATGCAGCCTATACACAGCTGACCACCCGCATTCGGGCGGAGCTTCGGGATGCCAACTCATGAAGCGCTTCAACCTGCTGTGGACCAGTCTGTTGTTGCTCGTCGCCTGGCAGGCTCTGGCCCTGCTGGTGCAGCGGGATATTCTTCCCGGCCCTTTGCCCGTTTTCCGCGCCTTCTTCAGCGAAATGGGCGGCGAACTGGGCGGGCATTTCCTCGCCTCGGCATGGCGGGTGCTGGCCTCCTTGCTGCTTTCAATTGCCCTGGCTGCCCCGGCCGGCCTGGTACTCGGACAATCCCAGGCTTTGAACCGCATCTTCTCCCCCCTCATCTACATTCTTTACCCCATTCCCAAGGTGGTTCTGGTTCCGGTCGTCATGCTCTTCCTGGGGATCAATGATCTCTCCAAAATTGTGATGATCTTCCTCATCCTCTTCTTCCAGATCCTGGTGCTGGTGCGCGATCAGGCCGCGGCCATCCGTCCGGAGTTGATCTATTCGGTGCGCAGCCTGGGGGCCGGGCGGCGCGGTTTGTTCAAATACGTGTACTTTCCAGCCACCCTGCCCGCCATCCTGACCGCGGTGCGTCAGTCCATTGGCTCGGCGGTGGCGGTGCTGTACATTGTGGAGCTGATCGCCACCACCCGCGGCCTGGGATACTACATCTATCTCTACGGCACCACCCTCTACGACTATACAAAGATGTATGCGGGCGTCATGGCGATGAGCCTGCTCGGTCTGGTGTTGTATTTTGCCGCCGATTTGCTGCACCGCAAGCTTTGCCCGTGGCAGTTCCAGGTGAGCGAGGGAAGCCTGTGAAACCGCCCCAGGGATCCGAACGCCTGGTTTACGTCCGGCACATGTTCGCCCGCATCGCCGGACGCTACGACCTGTTGAACCGGTTGATGACCTTTGGCCGGGACCGTGCCTGGCGGGCGGAAGCCATCCGGCATTTGCAACCCCAGCCCGGCCAACTGCTGCTCGATCTGGGCAGCGGCACCGGTGACCTGGCGCTGCAACTGATCGAAACCACCCCCGGAGTGCGGGTCATCGCCGCCGATTTAACCCTGGAAATGATGCTCATCGGCTGCCAGCGGCAGCATGGCGGGCGGGTATTGTGGGTGGTGGTGGATGCGGGGAATTTACCCTTTGCTGCGGAAGCTTTCGATGGAGTGATATCCGGCTATTTGCTGCGCAACGTGCCGGATGTGGCACAAACCCTGGCCGAACATCGGCGCGTTCTGCGCCCGGAGGGCCGGGTGGCTTCACTGGATACCACTCCCCCCCAGCCGAACCTGTTGCTGCCGTTCATCCGCTTCTACCTTAAGTTCATCATCCCCCTGCTGGGTAAATTGGTTGCGGGGGATTCCGAAGCCTATACCTACCTGCCAGAAACCACCGCCCAATTCCTGACGGCAGAAGCCCTGGCAGAACGCTTCCGCCAGGCCGGCCTGGTAGTGGAAGGTTTTGTGCGCCGCATGGCAGGCACTATGGCCATCCATTGGGGGCATAAACCGCCTCCAGAACCTCCTCAGGCCGCCAGCACCACCCCCAACGCAAATAACAGGCAGTAAACCAGCACCAACTGCGCCGTCTGGGCCAGCAGCCGGTTGAACTCCGGGCCGGCGGGCAGGTTCTGCATCCGGCGCAGCAATTGTATCGCCCGCGGCAGGCTGAGCGTGGGCAGCAGAATCCAGGCATTGGCCCAGCCCAAAAGCCAAACCAGGATGGGCAGGCTATACGCAAGAACCAGCATCAGCAGATATTCCACCTCGCCCGCTTTACGTCCCCACACCACTGGAATATTCCTGCGCCCGGCCCTGCGGTCGGACTCGATATCCCGCACGTTATTCACCACCAGGATTGCCGTCACCAACGCCCCTGCCCCCAGGCCGCCCGGCAAGGCCAGCGGAAGCACCTGCCCGGTCAGGATGTAAGTGGTTCCACCCACCGCCACCAGGCCAAAGAAAAGCAGGGCAAATAAATCCCCCGTGCCATAATCGGACATCGAAAGCGGGCCGAGGGTATAGAGCATGGCCCCCCCGATGGCTGCCCCGCCCATCACCAGCACCGGCCAACCGCCCACCCAGGCCAAATACGACCCCCCGCCCAGTGCCAGCAGGATGACCACGCCAATTCCCAGCCAGACTTCGCCAGGCTTCAGCAACCCGGCCTGGGTCACCCGGGTCGGCCCCAACCGCCCGCTGGTATCCGTCCCTTTCTGAAAATCCCCCACATCGTTGACCAAATTCGCCAGGATTTGCAACAGCAAAGCACAGATCAGGATCACCAAGGCGGGCAGCCAGCGGAACTGCCCGGCAGCCCAGGCGATGGCAAAGCCGATCAGCACCGGCGAGCCGGCTGCCGGCAGGGTGCGCGGCCGGATGGCCAGCCACCAGCGCTTCAGATAGGAAGTTTTTTCAAGGGTGGTTTGAGGATATGATAGGGACATACGCAAAATTATACCGCTCAAAGAACTGGATGATCAGGATCGGGCAGTACCCCAATGTACCCGGAATGACCTCTGGATTCCGATCCACACAAGGAATACAGTGACAGTTCATTTCCCATTGATTTTCTGATACTCTATACCTAGGGTGATGACAAGGAATAATTTACACCCCAACAGGTGGATATGTACAAGTCATCCACCAATTTTGGGCCAGACTCTCAGTACATAATGTAAGGAACGATTAGAGGAATAGCTGAGGATGAAATTGTGCATTTTTTATTTACCACACCCTCCGGGCAGGAGGTCAGTTGGGGTTCCAGAATGGGGAACGGTGACTGGATTTCGGTTATTACTCCGGCTTCTGACAGAAATTTGGTGGTATCCGCCCGGGTGGAAGGGTATGAAGTGACCCCTGCCCTATACCAAATCCAGGTCGTCGGTGACAAAGCCTTTGTGGTGGAGGATGGGCAAGTAACTGACCGGGAAGCATTGGATTGGAATTTTCATTTCAGCAAACCTTAACCTGCTCTTCCCAGTTTATCTCTACAACCTAATAAAAGTATATGAATCAACCCTAGAAAGACAATATTGAAAAAACCGGAGGTTGCAAAGAGCAACCTCCGGTCTCAATCTACTCTCGGGTAAACGGCAGCCTTGCCATTTCCACTTCTTCCAGGGCAGGGATTTCCACTGGTCGGGCCGGGAACAACTTCCAACGGGAGGCACCCAAGTAGAGGATCTCCAAAATCAAATCCTGGTAGCTCAAGCCATCCGCCTTGGCGATGACGCACAGATCACTGAATTCGGGCGTCAGACCGGGCAGGGTGTTGATCTCCAGCAGGCGCGGGTTGCCTTCGGCGTCCATCCGCATATCCACGCGAGAGACATCTTCTGTACCAATCGCCAGGTGAGCCTTGATGGCAAGGTCCTGCAATTGGCGGGCCAGGGCGGGGGCAATCGGCGCCGGGCAAATGAAGCGTGGCACGCCGTCTTCATCCAACCCCAGGGCTTTCGCTTCATAACCATAGACGCCCGGGGTCACAGAGCGGCTGTTATCAATCTCCTGCACCGGCATACGATGAAAACCATCCGGTTCGTAGAGTTCCGGCCGGCGGGCATACTGGCAGGCATCCACCCGGCCGAGCACAGCCACGGTGAACTCACGCCCGCACAGGTACTCTTCCACCAGGGCAGGCTGCTGGTAGGTTTCAATCACCCAGCGCACCCGCTGGCGCAGTTCGTCTTCGTTATAAACGATCGCACCAGCATCCATGCCCATCCCCGTGCCCTCGCGGGCTGGTTTGACAAACATCGGGAACTTCAAGGCCGGGTTGAGAGCATCCGCGCCGCTGCTGAACTCCTGGAATTCAGCGGTGGGCAGGCCGTGGTCACGCCAGATGTGCTTGGTCATGGATTTATCCAGGCCTACTGCATTGGCCAGCACGCGGGAGGCGGTGTACGGAATGCGCAGCATTTCCAGCAAAGCTGGAACTTGCGCTTCGCGGCCATCGCCCATGATACCTTCGGCGATGTTAAAGCATACATCCGGGCGGAACTCGCCCAGAGCTACGGGTAAATTGGCATCTGCGGGAAGAAATTTGGTAATGTGGCCATCCGATTCGATCGCAGCCTGAATGGCCTGGATGGTTTCTCTTCGGTCAAATTCTGCGCCCGCATCGGCTGGAGCATCAATCGGGAGGACCCCTTCTCCCTTTACGTTGGCGATTACCGCCACACGCCAGGGACGAGCCGGGCGCATGGGAATACTGGGAGGTTTTTCGCCTTCTGAAGCTTCCGCTTCTTGCATGGTAAGGACTTCGTTTTCTTGTTTCATCTTACTTCCTGTCTCCTCAGATTCACCGGAATTTCACCGGTATTAAACACAACAGCCTCGTAGTATACGCCATTTATCAAGAAATACAAGAGGGTAATTTCCCTGCTTTTATCCAATTTTGAAAAATCACCCCCGCCCCAGGCGGATGGCGCAACCGAATTTTCCATAAAGATAACCCCTGCGCGCCCTCCGCGGTTCTCTTTTTCCCCCAGCAGGTGTGGCAGCCCCATTTTGGATTCATCTGGCTTTCATGCGCTGTGATACAATTTATTTGGGAGTGGATAAGTCCCGGTGGGCTTCCCGGTCTTCAAAACCGGTGGCGGGTCGCGTTGCGGGCCGCGGTGGGTTCGACTCCCATCCATTCCCGCCTTTTTATTTATTTGGTTGGAGGTTTCTTTGGACAGCCTGCCCCTTATGGATCGCTACACCTTGTTCGACGCGCTGGTTCGGCGCGTTTTTCATAT
>CALESS010000167.1 GCA_937907495.1 uncultured Anaerolineaceae bacterium | reverse complement strand
AAGATAATTACAAGCTTGCTCGCGGCGTGTATAACGTTTTGTATAAGACCGTTTCGGTATACTCCCTTCTGGAACTTCACTTCACAAATCAAAAAAGGCTGTCCGCGGCCCAAGATGAGGGAGGCGAACAGCCTACAACGTTCAAAAATTCAAGCGACCAATTTGGCCGATTCTTCGGCTTTTAGGTTCCTTCCTGCCAGCTATTGAGGTATGTGACTTGTTCGGGGGTCAGCACGTCAATATCCACACCCATTGCAGCCAGCTTCAGGCGGGCGATCTCGCGGTCAATCGCATCCGGCACAGCATAGACTTTCTTTTCCATCTTTTCTGCGTTCTTTACCATGTATTCAGCGGAAAGTGCCTGGTTGGCAAAGGACATATCCATCACGCTGGCGGGGTGGCCTTCCGCCGAGGCCAGGTTGATCAGGCGGCCTTCACCCAGCAAGAATATCTGCCGTCCATCTTTGAGGGCATAGGATTCCACAAACGGGCGGACGAGCTTCTTGCGGGAGGACATTTCTTCCAGGGCGGGGATGTTGATTTCCACATTGAAGTGCCCGGAATTGGCTACGATCGCTCCATCCTTCATCACGGCAAAGTGATGGCCGTCCAGCACGTTCAGATCCCCGGTCACCGTGCAGAAAATATCACCGATTTTGGCGGCTTCTGCCATGGGCATGACCCGGAAACCATCCATGACCGCTTCCAGGGCGGGCAGTGGATCAATTTCTGTCACAATTACGTTGGCGCCCATGCCCTTGGCCCGCATGGCCAGGCCGCGGCCACACCAACCATATCCGGCAACTACGAAGGTCTTACCAGCCAACAGCACGTTGGTTGCCCGAATGATGCCATCCAGGGTGGATTGACCCGTGCCGTAGCGGTTATCAAAGAGATGCTTGGTCATGGCATCATTGACGGCAATCACGGGGAAGAGCAAGGCCCCATCCGCAGCCATCGCCCGCAGACGAATGACACCCGTGGTGGTCTCTTCCGTGCCGCCGATCATACCCGCCAGCAGTTCTGTGCGATCTTTGTGTAGGGTGCTGACCAGGTCCGCACCATCATCCATTGTCATGTGGGGTTTGTGATCCAGCGCGCCGTTCAGGTGCTTGTAATAGGTGACGTTGTCTTCGCCCTTGATGGCAAAGACCGGGATCTCATCGTGGCTGACCAGGGAAGCCGCCACATCATCCTGGGTGGAAAGTGGGTTGGATGCGGTCAGAACCACATCCGCCCCACCCGCCTGCAGGGTCTTCATTAAGTTGGCGGTTTCGGTGGTGACGTGCAAACAGGCAGAAACCCGAACTCCCGCCAGCGGGCGTTCCTTGGCGAACCGTTCGCGGATCAGGCGCAGGACGGGCATTTCACGCTCCGCCCAATCAATACGCAGGCGGCCGCCTTCGGCCTGTTTTAAGTCTCGGACATGATAATTCGACATGCAATCCTCCAGGTTAGGTTAGCAAGGCGTCTAATGCGCCTTGATCGTTAAAATATTGACGGAACCGGCTGACAAACTCGGCTCGGCTATACGAATGGTTTTGCGGGCCTTGTTGCTCCAGGCAATAAGTAGCCGCCAGTGCACCCATCTTCCCGCTCAATTCCAGGCTCAGGCTCAGGCGCAGCCCCCGTAAAAAGCCACCCCGGAAGGCATCCCCCACCCCGGTGGGGACCACAATCTGC
>CALESS010000166.1 GCA_937907495.1 uncultured Anaerolineaceae bacterium | reverse complement strand
TTGCATGGGCGGCTTGTTTGGCAACCAGATTCTCAGCGGCAGCGGGGAGACCGACCCCAACGGCAAGCTGGTACTGGATTTTGACTGGCAGGATTTGAGCCAGCGCTTTGATGCCGAGGTGCTTTCTACCCTGACGCTGGAAGTGTCCGGGATGGATGAAAGTAATTTCACCATCAGCGGTCGGGGTGGCCTTCGCCTGCATCCCGCCGATCGTTACATTGGCATCCGCCCGGAAGCCTGGGGTGTGCAGGCGGGCAGCGAGGCCGGCTTTGCAATTCAAACAGTGGATTGGCTGAAAAATCCAGTGGCAACCCGGCAGCTTTCCGCCGTTTTTTCCACGGTACGTTGGGTAAGTTCGGGCGGCAATTCAGCCTTTGGCTTCCCGATCTATGAACCGGAATTCACGGAAATTGCCAGCACCAATTTTGGTACGGATGCCCGCGGCAGCGCCCGAATCGCTTTCACGCCCCCCGACCCTGGAACCTATATGCTCGAGGTGCGGGGCAATGGCGCGGTGAGCCAGATTTATGTCTGGGTAGGCGGCGCGGGCAGCTCCGAATGGCCGACTCTGCCCAACCAGCATCTGCGGTTGGAGGCCGATGCTGAAACCTATCAACCCGGCCAGACGGCCCAGGTCTTTATCCCCAACCCATTCCCGGGTGGGGCGCTGGCCCTCATCACCCTGGAGCAGGATCGGGTACAACGCTGGGATGTCATCGAAATCAACGATAGCAGCCTGCTCTATGATATTCCGTTGAGCGATGCAGACGCCCCGAATGTATACGTCAGTGTCACCCTGATTGGACGGCAGGCGGATGGCCGGGCGGATTTCCGCATGGGTATTGTGAACCTGAACGTGGAGCCCAGCGCACTGCTGTTGAGTTTGAATCTGACCGCGGATCCAGCCCAGGCCGGCCCGGGAGATGAAGTGACCTTCAGCCTGGTGGCTAAAGACCGGGAGGGGAATCCGGTGCAAGGGGAGTTCTCGCTCTCGGTTGTGGATAAAGCCGTGCTGGCCCTGGCCGATCCGAACGCTCCCCCCATTGACCGGGCATTTTATGCTGCCAAACCGCTGGGGGTGGTTACCGGCATCAGTTTGCTGGCGTATGGCCGGCGGATTGTGCCGACCGAGGCCGGAGGACGGGGTGGCGGCGGTGGCGGTGATATGGCCGAATCGCTGGCGGTGGAACGCAGTAATTACAAAGATACCGCCTATTGGACGGGCCTGTTTGAGACCAATGCAGAAGGGTTGGCCGAAGTCAGCTTCACCCTGCCGGATAACCTGACCACCTGGGTGGCTACCGCCCGCGGGTTGACTGAGAATATGCTGGTGGGCGAGACCTCGATCGAGGTCATCGCCAGCAAAGAATTATTACTGCGCCCTGCCACGCCGCGCTTCCTGGTGGCCGGAGACCGGGTGGAACTGGCTACCCTGGTTCAGAACAATACCAACCGCCCACTGACTGTGGATGTCAGCATTCAGGTGGTGGGGGTGGACCTGGATGACCCCGGCCAGATGATGCAGCAGATCAACCTGCCTGCGGGGGGCCGGCAGCGAGTGGCCTGGCGCGGACAGGTGCAATTGGTGGAATCGGTGGATGTGCTGTTCCGGGCGGTGAATGAAACCTACCAGGATGCTGCCCGCCCGGAGCGCAACCCGATCCCGGTGCTGCGCTTTAGCTCGCCCCAAACTTACGGTACCTGCGGGGTGTTGGCCGAGCCTGGAGAGATTACGGAGGTGGTGAGCCTGCCTCGCACCTTCACCCCCACCGGTGGGGAACTACGGGTGGAAATGGCGCCTTCCATGGCGGCGATGATTTTGAAAGGCCTGGACGCCCTGGAGGCCTACCCCTATACCTACCCGGAAGGAGTGCTCTCGCGGCTTTTGCCCAACCTTGAAACCTACCGCACCCTGACCGACCTGGGGATGGATGACCCCGAGCTAAAAACCCGACTGGAAGATGCCATTCGCGACGGCCTGGCGAAGCTGAAAGCACAACAGGTATCGGATGGTGGCTGGGGTTGGTATTTCGGCAATCAATCCGATCTTTACCTGACGGCGTACGTGGTCTATGGCCTCAATCGGGCCGTCGCGGCGGGGGTTACCGTGGATGAAATGATGCTCCGGCGGGGAATCACCTACCTTGTCGGAAAATTCGAGGTTCCGGCGGTGACGGCGGAGGACTGGGAGATTGACCGCCAGGTATTTGTTGCCTTTGCCCTGGCGGAAGGCGGCAGGGAGGTGAATACGGACGGCTTGTATGATCTGCGCGACCGCTTAAGCCCCTGGGCAAAAGCCATGCTGGCGATGACCTTGCAGAAAAACAACCCGGAAGATGCGCGGATTAAAACACTCACCTCCGATCTGGAAGGCGCGGCCGTGCGTTCCGCGAGCGGCGCTTTCTGGCAGGAGGAGGATGCCACTTACCGCAACCTTTCCACGCCCAACTTTAATTCCGCCCTGGTACTGACCCTGTTGGCCCGGGTCAATCCGGCTTCGCCGCTGGTGGGGGATGCCGTCCGCTATCTTTCCATTAACCGCAATGTGCGCGGCGGATGGCTCTCGAGCTACGAAACTGCCTGGGTACTCATGTCCCTGACCGAAGTACTGCGGGGAACCGGAGAATTGCAAGCGGTTTATGAATTCAGCGCGGCCGTCAATGGGACCCCGGTAGCCAACGGGGTTGCCGGCGGCCTGGAGAATATCAACCTGGTCAGCGCCCGCCTGCCGCTGACGGACCTGGCTGCCGATGCGCCGAATGCGCTGACGATCTTCCGCAATGGAACTGCCGGCCGATTGTATTACCGGGCTTTCTTACAGGTATTCCGTCCGGTGGAAGATGCCACCCCCATCAACCGGGGATTGACGATTGAACGGCAATATTACCTGAATTGGGCGGATTGCCAGCAAGCGGGCTGCACCCCGGTTGAAAGTTATTCCCTCGCCGCGGAAGATTCCCCGGTGGTTGTGCGGGTGAATGTGGTGGTGCCCAATGATTTATACCAGGTGGTGGTGGAAGACAGCCTGCCTGCCGGCGTCGAGATCATTGACCGCTCACTGAATACTGCCGAGCAGGGGGAGAGCACTCCCTCCGGCTCCGTTTACAGTCCGTTTGATCCGTTGGGCGGCGGTTGGGGCTGGTGGTGGTTCAACTCGCCCAAAGTGTACGATGACCACATCCAATGGGTGGCGGAGTATTTACCCGCCGGAACATACACCCTGACCTATGAATTCATGCCCGCCCACGTGGGCGAATTCCAGGTGATTCCGGCGCATGCCTATATGATGTACTTCCCGGATGTGGAAGGCTTGAGTGCGGGCAGCATTTTCAGGATTACGCCGTAAGGTACAATTCAAGCGAACCCGCGGTTCATCCATACCATTCCAGACCTGCAAGCCCCGGTTTGCAGGTCTTTTTAACCTGAATCCCATTCCTGCATTAAAAGTAATAAAAGAATACTGACTATTACAGGTAAAACTTCACATGACAGAATTTGTGATTTATTGTACAAACAAGCAGGTTTATTTTTACAAGGCGCATTGGGGCTGTTGGAGGGCATGTGAGTAATTTCTGGTTTGGACTGCTGTTGCTGGGAAGTGTCACCTGTGCGATTGGGGCGGTGCGGACGCGCAAACTGCTGGTTTCAGCCCTCTGGCTGGCCGGTTGCAGCGCGCTGGTAGCCCTGATGATGTATTTACTTGGAGCGCCGGAGGTGGCGGTGATCGAGTTGAGCGTGGGGGCGGGCCTGGTGACCGTTTTATTCGTTTTTGCAATCAACATCGCCGGGGAAGAAACGCGGATCATCCGTTCTCTAATTCCACGACCGCTCGCCTGGGGTTTGGTTCTACTCTGTGTGGGCCTGTTGAGCGTGATGGTTATCCCAATGGAGGCGTTGCAACCCGGTGCAGGGATGGGCGGCACCTTCTCCACAGTATTATGGCAGGATCGTCAATTGGATGTGCTGCTGCAAGTGGTCATCATGTTCGGCGGTATCCTGGGGGTGCTGGGGCTGCTGGCTGCCGGCAGGGAGGAGCACGCATGAACCTGACACCTTTGAATATTGTGATTGTTGCCGTTCTCTGCCTGGTGGGGATAGGTTTGTATGGCTTGCTGATGTCCCGAAACCTGATCAAGGTGGTGGTGGCGCTGCAAATCCTGGTCAAGGGGGCGATGCTGGCCCTGGTAGCCGCCGGATCGGTCAATGGGAAACTGGCCCTCGCCCAGAGCCTGGCCCTGACCGTGATTGTGGCGGATACAATCGTAGCCGTGGTTGGCCTGGCGCTGGCGGTGCAGGTGCGTAAGCACTTTGGCACGCTGGATTTAGACGCCCTGCGCACCCTGCGGAGGTAAGATGGCATCCATATTATTAATTCTCACAATTCTCATACCCTGGCTTGGTGCACTGTTGGTTTGGGCAGTAGGGGACCGTCATCCCCGCGCCCAGCATGGCCTGGCGGTCGCTTTCTCGCTGGCTGCCGGGCTGGCTGCGCTGATCCTGATCGGGTTCAGCAGTTCTAAACCCGTGATAAACCTCCCGGTGGGCGGCGTTTTTGGCAATTTTTCCTTTGCCGCAGATGGCCTGGGGGTGCTGCTGGCGGCCATTGCCACCGTCATCGGCTCTCTGGCGGTCATTTTTTCGGTGGACTATATGCGCGGTGAGGCTCAACTGGGGCGCTATTATTCCTTTGTATTGTTCTTCATCGGTGCCATGGTCGGATTGGTGCTGACCACCAGCCTGTTATTGATGTTCGTCTTTTGGGAAATCACGGCCCTGTGTTCGTATGCCCTGATCGCTTTCCACAATGACGATCCCAAAGCAGTGGCTGGCGGCATGAAGGCCCTGATCATCACCCAGTTAGGCGGTGTGGGTCTGCTGGCGGGGGCGTTGCTGTTGTTTGTCTACCAGGGCAATTACGATATCCCCACCTTCCTGCTCAATC
>CALESS010000165.1 GCA_937907495.1 uncultured Anaerolineaceae bacterium | reverse complement strand
TGCGGAAATTGCAGAGCGGAGAGGTAACGGTCTCGGATTGCGATCACTGCAACCGCTGCATCGCTTCGATGGACGCGGGCGGAGTGTATTGCGTGACCTATGGTCAGCCGGGGGTTTGATGGATTTTTGGCAAAGATTCAGAAGATAAAAACGGATAGCCCACTTTTTAATATCTCCACCGGGTAACTGCTCCCCCAGTTGGCAACAAGCAACTTATTCTCTACGTTCAAGTTCTTCCGGTGTCGGTTTCTGGAAGAACGCGATCCAGGGCTTCATACTTTCTGCGGAAATGTGGAAGCTCTCCCGTGAAGGTTGTGAATTTCGGAGCGCAAGCCGCCGCAGCAACTCTTCTTCCGCCACATCCAGGTAATGTATTTCACTGCTGGCTCCAAGGCGTTTTGCCCGCAGCCGGTAATCTTCGCGTTCTTCCCTTGCCCAGAAGCCATAATCGAGGATTACATTCGTTCCCAACTCCAACGCCCGGCTGGCGATCTTCCAAAGCATGCCCTCGATAAAACGATGCCGCTCATCATGTTCTGGCTCATGCGCATCCTGACCAAAAAGACCGATCTGCCACTCATCGGGCGTCAAACGAAGCGCTGACCGTTCATGTTCAAGTTGCTTTGCAAGCGTTGTCTTCCCTGAACAAGGAAGTCCGACCATCAGAAGAAGCGTTGCCACACTTTTTTCTCCCAAGGGGTTTCAATTCGACGCGACAAAAGCTGCCAGTTCTTCCCGGTAAGTTTCAAGTTTCACCGCCAGGCGCTGGCGCAGGTTGGTTGTCCAATCCGGCTCTCCCCCCGCTGGCGGCTCGCGGACGATTGCCAGCAGTTCGGCGAACATCAGAAAGTTGAGCAAGGCCATAAAAAGCGGCAGGTTTGCCAGTTCACTCTCCGCCAGGGGGCGGGCGCGGCGGTAACCGGTTGTAAAGGCTAACAGTGCAGGATGGGTTAAGTCCAGCCTGCTCCAACGATCTTCGAAAAGGTCGCGCAGGGCGTAGGCCACATCCGCCGCCAGCCAGTGATGAATGCAATCGTCAAAATCAATGATTTGCGGGCAGCCCTCCAGCCAGAGCAGGTTGTCCAGTTCAAAATCATCGTGGATCAGACCATAATTTTCGCGGCTGACAGGCAGCCGGCCCAGGCGCGCCTGCAGGGTTTCCCCGGCACGGCGGGCGGTGAATTCATCGGCAGGCAGGCGATCCATGGCCGCCCGCAGCAATTCACGCCAATCCGGGCGGGCGGGGGCTGTAAAACCAGCCGCTGCGTTATGCAGTTCCCCCAGGGCCTGTCCCCAGTGGGAGAAATCCGGCAGGGTCAGGGTTTCAAATTCCATTTCCTCGCCGGCCAGGTATTCCAACGAAACCGCATGCAGCAATCCCAGCGGGGTGATGGCGCTCTCAATCCAATTTCCATTGATTGAGGCGAGTGGGCGGTTGACCGGTAACCCCTGCCCGGTCAGGTGAAGCAGGAAATCCATCTCCGCCTGGAGCAGGGCCGGGGTGCGCTGCCCGGCAGGCGTCAGGCGCAGGATGTGCGGCTGGCCCTGGCAGGTGTACCGCAAGATAAAGTTGCTGCTGGCGCGCAGCACCCGGGCGGAATTGGGGTCGTGGGGCCAGTGAGCCAGCAGTGGTTGAATGAGCGGGGTGTAACCGTCCTCATCCACCGTGCGGAAGAAAGCCTGCATGAGGGAGAGATTCATCATGAGGCGATTATAGCAGGGTTGGGGCGCACGATAGGTCGTCCGGCGGGACGACCCTGCTATGACCATAGAAAAACTTTTAACCACAGAGCCACGGAGAAAACCGAATTTATATATTATTGTGAATGGATGCATGGGTAGGGTCGAGCGGGGGGTATGGGCGTCCATCGGGACGACCCTGCCAAGGGCATAGAAAAACATTTAACCACCGAGCCACAGAGACACAGAGAAAAGATATGTAGAAATTATTGTTAAGGAATGTAATGGCAGCGTCGACCGAGGGTATGGGCGTCCGGCGGGACGACCCTGCCAAGGGCATAGAAAAACATTTAACCACAGAGCCACGGAGAAAACCGGATTTATATATTATCGTGAATGGATGCAATGGCAGGGGCGAATCGTCAACATTCGGCGGGGATGTAAGGGCGTCCGGCGGGACGACCCTGCCAAGGGCATAGAAAAACATTTAACCACAGAGCCACGGAGAAAACCGGATTTATATATTATCGTGAATGGATGCAATGGCAGGGGCGAATCGTCAACATTCGGCGGGGATGTAAGGGCGTCCGGCGGGACGACCCTGCCAAGGGCATAGAAAAACATTTAACCACAGAG
>CALESS010000164.1 GCA_937907495.1 uncultured Anaerolineaceae bacterium | reverse complement strand
TAAATTTTTGAGATTTTGTTGATATTGTTCCTACACAGGCGGAATAAGATAAAGACAGTTGAGAGCAACAAAAATTAAAAAATATCTTCTTTTGGAGGCAGCCATGTCACTTTACTCTTATAACCCTTCTTCCCGCTTTATGCGGCGCATGTTGGAAACAATGTTCAACGACCAGAATTACAACAGCGAATCCTACGATGTTTTCGTCCCCGTGGATGTGAAAGCGGAAGCGGATGTGTATGTGATCACCGCCGTGGTCCCGGGCGTCCAGGCGGATGAGATCAAAATTCGCATCGTCAACACCACTGTCAGCATCGAGGGCGAATTGCCCTCCGGTCGGGATGAAAACGGCAGCTACCTGGTGGCGGAACGCCCCAGTGGCAAGTTCCACCGGCTCATCACCCTGCCGGATCAGTTGAACGCCGCCAAGACCGAAGCCGATCTGCAAGCTGGCGTGCTGACCCTGCGGGTGGCCAAGGCCGAAGAAGCCCAACCCAAGATGATCAAGGTGATGGCCAAGTAAGCCGCCTGATCGAAAAAACAAATCCAAAATTTTCCGGTGGCCTCCATTTTCCGGTGGAGTGCCACCGGATTTTTAATGCCTGCGCGGGGAAACTTCTCGCATCAATCTCTTGTGCATTTAGCGAATAATTGCGGATATAATATCCCTCCATTATATTCTTTGCCCCTGCTCGCCTGCGCCAACCGGGGCTCCAGGAAGACGCGATGAACCGTTTGCGCAACATCTATCATGAATTCCCCCGCAAGTTCTGGGTGGTAATGGCCGTCATGTTTGTTGACCGGGTCGGCGGCACGCTGCTCTTCCCCTTCTTCTCGCTTTACATCACCCAGAAGTTCCAGGTCGGTATGACGCAGGCCGGGGTGGTGCTGGGATTATTCTCCATCTTTGGGCTGGTGGGGCAGATGATCGGCGGCGCCCTGACGGATAAGTTTGGACGGCGCAAGCTGATCCTGTTCGGCCTGGTTTTCAGCGCCCTCAGCACCCTGACGCTGGGCATGGTGAACCACTATGCCACGCTCATTCCGCTGGCAGTGGTGATCGGCATCCTCTCGGATATTGCCGGGCCGGCACACCAGGCGATGATGGCGGACCTGCTGCCGGAGGACAAACGCCAGGAGGGCTTTGGCCTGATGCGGGTGGTTGCCAACCTCTCGTGGATCATCGGGCCGACCATCGGCGGGTTCATTGCCGGGCGCTCGTTCCTGGCGCTCTTCATCATTGATGCCTCCATCAGCTGCGTGGTGGCGGTGCTGTTTTACTTCCTCGTTTCAGAGACCAAGCCGCAACTACAACCGGACGAGAAACCGGCCAGCGTGTTGGAAACCTTCAAGGGCTACGGGGCGGTGTGGAAGGACCGAGCCTATGTGGCATTCATCCTGGTGCTGATTTTGATGGGATTGGTCTACGGGCAGATGTACAACTCGCTCTCGGTCTACCTGCGGGATGTGCATGACATCCAGCCACAGGGCTACGGATTCTTAATGTCCACGAGCGCCATCACCGTCATCCTGCTGCAATTCTGGGTTTCGCGGCGCATCAAGCATTCGCCGCCTTTCCTGGTGATGGCACTGGGTGCGGCGGTGTATGTGATTGGCTTTGGCATGTTTGGGTTTGTGGGCGCGTTCTGGCTCTTCATGCTGGCGATTGTCATCATTACCGTGGGGGAGATGTTGGTCAGCCCGACAATGCAGACCCTGACGGCCAATTTTGCGCCGCAGGCGATGCGCGGCCGCTACATGGCGATGTACGGCCTCTCGTGGTGACTGCCCGCCATCGTCGGTCCCACTGCTGCAGGGCTGATCATCGACGGCCCCAACCCGAACCTGCTCTGGTTCCTGGGCG
>CALESS010000163.1 GCA_937907495.1 uncultured Anaerolineaceae bacterium | reverse complement strand
TCGGTGGTCAGTGAAAAAACCGGCTACCAGGTGGAAATGCTGGACCTGGAATTGGACCTGGAAGCAGACCTGGGCGTGGATACCGTCAAGCAAGCCGAGCTTTTTGCCACCATTCGCGCGCATTACAACATCCCCCGGCGGGAAGATTTGCGTTTGAGCGATTACAACACCCTGCAGAAAGTGATCGGCTTCATGAGCGAAGCCATGCCGGGGGCCTCTTCCCCACAGGATGTGGAACCACGCAATTCCCTGGAAGAACCAGCCCAACAACCGGTCCCCTCGGCGGGTGCGGTTCAAGAAGAGGTCAAAGCCTTTGTCCTCGGGGTGGTCAGTGAGAAGACCGGCTACCCGGTGGAAATGCTGGACCTGGAATTAGATCTGGAGGCGGATCTGGGCATTGATACCGTCAAGCAAGCCGAATTGTTTGCCACCATCCGGGCCCACTACAACATCCCCCGGCGGGAAGATTTGCGCCTGAGCGAGTACAACACCCTGGCCAAAGTGATTGACTTCATGCTGGATGCCAGTCAATCCGAAATTCCGCTGGCAATTGTGGAAACCCCGGCCCCTCCGCAGCCGGCGGCAGATCGAACGGAACAACGCTTCGTGCCATTGAGCCTGCATTACAAGGCTCCCAACCTGGAAGAATCCGTCTGCGAACAATTTGACACCATTTCCTTCATGAAAGAAATGCTCCCTTACCAGGTTCCGGATCGAACCGCGCCTCGTTCCGCCGCCGGTAAGACCATCCAGCGGCGGATCCCAGCCCCGGTGCTTCGCCCCCGCCTGGATTTATGCCAGTCAACTTGCATTGGCCTGGAAGCTGGCAGCCGGATTCTGGTCATCGGGGGACCGGCCAAAGTGAACGAGGCGCTGGTAAAGAAGCTGAAAAATCGCAAGCTGGATGTGCTGAGCCTGGATGTTTCGGATTCAGAAACCCTGGGAAAAATCACAACCTGGGCCGCTGAAGGCACCGTGGAGGGTGTCTACTTCCTCGCCGCCCTGGAGGTTGAGCCTTCCCTGAATGAAATTACATTGGACGAATGGAACGAAGCGTTGGAGAAGCGCATCTTCGCGCTGGCAGAAATCCAACGAATCATGCCTGCCAGTGCCTTCCTGGTCTGCGCCACCCGCCTGGGCGGCTTGCATGGTTATGGCCCGCAAGGCGCCAGTGCTCCCATGGGTGGAGCAGTGAGCGGTTTTACCAAAGCCCTGGGCTGGGAACGCCCGGAAGGGTTTGTGAAGATCGTTGATTTTTCGCTCGACTCGACCCCTGCCACCATTGCCACCCGCTTGATTGAGGAAACGCTCAATGACCCGGGGGTGGTGGAAGTAGGCTGGGAAGGCGATTTGCGCTTTGGCATTGCCCTGGTGCCCAAGCCCCTGGCAGAGCCAGTGGGTGTGGAATTCCCCGAGGGCAGTGTGTACCTGGTGAGTGGTGGGACCGGCGGGATCATCGCCCCTATCCTGCTCGACCTGGCACAGGTTTCCCACGGCACATTTTACTTGCTGGGGCGCACCCAACTCCCGGAGCGCAACCATCCGGATTTACAAAAATTAAAAACTGATCGCAATGGATTGCGTCTTGAATTAATGCAACGATTGAGCCAGGGAGGGCAGAAAGTCACCCCGGCCCGTGTCGAGCAGGTTATCACTTCCATGGAGCGCGGAGCAGCCACGCTGGATGCCATGGCCGCCGTGGAACAGTCGGGCGGCAAAGCCCACTATATTGTCTGCGATATTACCGACCCGCAGGCGGCTGACCTGGCGGTGCAAACCGTGGTTCAAGAGGCCGGCCGGGTGGATGTCTTCCTGCATGCAGCGGGCGTGGAGCGCAGCCGCCGCTTGGAAAGCAAGCCCATGGATGAAATCCGGCAGACCGTGGCCGTCAAGGCAAATGGTTTCTTTCATCTCTTCAAGGCGATGGAAACCCGGCATTCCCTGCCAAAATCCATCGTTTTCTTCTCCTCCGTTGCCGGGCGGTTTGGCAATGCCGGGCAAACGGATTACAGTGCGGCCAATGACCTGCTGTGTAAAATGGCTTCCGCCCTGCGGGTAAGCTATCCGGGCATCCAGGCTGTGGCGCTCGATTGGGGCGCGTGGGCCGAAGTGGGCATGGCGAGCCGGGGTCACATCCCGGCCTTGATGGAGCGGGCTGGGATCGAAATGATGAGACCGGCTGAAGCAGCCGGCCTGGTGTGGGATGAGTTGGTGATGGGCCACGATTGCGAGGTGGTGCTGGCTGGCTCGCTGGGCGCCCTACTCACTGCCCGCCAGACAGATTGCGGCCTGGATGTGGCACGCTCGGATGCCGCCCTGCGGGCGGGCAACCCGATCCACACCATGTTCAGCCACCTGACCGGGATGGACCTGCACCAGGGCATCACCCTGGAAGCCACCCTGGATCCGAAAACACAGCCGTTCCTCAAGGATCATTCCCTGAATGGAACGCCGGTCTTACCGGGTGTGATGGGTATCGAAGGTTTTTCCGTAGCGGCCCGCCACATTGCCTCTGTGCTGGCCTCCGGCAAGGCCGGTTTTGACGTAACCCACCTGGAGGATATTCAATTCCTGACACCCTTCAAATTCTATCGAAACGAACCTCGCAGCATCACCTGGCGCGCCCAGGCCGTGCGTGAGGAAAGGGGGCTGGTGGTCTATGTCAGCCTCGAATCCGATCTGACCCTGGTTTCCAAAAAGGTTGAGCACATGCTCCACTTTACCGGGCGGGTGTACTTGCAGCCATCCACAGAGCATCCGAAAATGGTCATCCTGCAGGCCCCGCACTGGAATGGCGCCCAAACGGTGCACGCCGATGATATCTACCGGCTGTATTTCCACGGCCCGGCCTTCCAGGTATTGGCAGGGGTGCAACGCTCCGGTAAAGTTCTGCTGGGGAAACTGAACTCGAAACGACCCACTCTGATAGCCGGTGGCAAACAGGATCCCAGTGTGCCCGTGTTGGTTGAGCTGTGCTTCCAGACAGCCGGGTTATGGGAGGCAGGCAAGACCGGGGTGATGGCGCTGCCGCGCTCCATCGAATCGCTTACCATCTATCCCCACCAGGTGAATGGGGTGCCGATTTACGCAGAAGTATCGCCATCACTTGAAAAAGGCAGCCTGACTTTTAATGCGCGCGTCCTGGATGCAAAAGGTCATCTCTACCTGGAGATGAAGAATTACCGTACCATCCGCCTGCCCTATACCGCGGACCAGGATTTGATCACCCCGCTTCAAGTGTTAATGGACAACCAGGAATAAGCGCTACGATCAACCGGGGCAGGCAGCCTGCCTGCCCCGGTATTTGAAAAATATCATAATCATCAAGAACGAGAGAAAATGGCTGAAATCGTTACCTGGACACTTTTTGAGGAGAATCCAGCCAATCCTGACAGCCGGTCCGCCGAAAGGTTCCTTTCGCCTGA
>CALESS010000162.1 GCA_937907495.1 uncultured Anaerolineaceae bacterium | reverse complement strand
ATGTTGAATTTGGCCGAGGGGATGAATTGTGAAAAGCCTGCCTGGGCGGCAGTTTCCCAAATTGAATGGGTGAGGGCCGGGGTGGAATTCTTCTCGTAATAAATTTGCAGGTCGGCATCGCCCACCATATCCACCACAATGACACCATCTGGCTGCCCCTCCAGGTTTTCAGCAAAATAGCGCGAGCCAAGGATCCAATCCCAACCGGGAATGTTGCCCTGGTCTTCAGCATCGAAGAAAACCAGCCAGACCTGTTTCTGCAGGTCGGCGGGCAGGACGCGCGCCAATTCCAACAGGATGGCAGTGGTGGCTGCACCATCATTGGCGCCGCTAACGGGTTGGGTATGGTTGGCCGGGTCGGCATCATGATCCGCGAACATGCGGGAGTCGTAATGCGAGCCGAGGATGTACCATGGAGAACCCGTACCGCGGCGGGCGATGATGTTTTGGATGGGATGTCCCATCACCTCCGCCTGCTGGATTTCGACTGACCACCCCGCGGCCTGCAATTGCCCCTGGATGTAGTTGACCGTTTGGCGGTGGGCTTCGGAGCCCGGGATGCGCGGGCCAAAGGCCAATTGGGCGGCGGCATCTTGCATGGCGCGGGCGGCGTTAAATTGGACAGCTTCTGGTTGGAACAGGCGGAATACGATGACAATTCCAATGGCTATCAGCAGAATGGCAGCGAGGATGACAATCCTGCATCTCTTTGGTTGTTTCATCGTTTTAGAACTCCAAAACGGGTTCAGGGGCAGGTTTTGAAAGCCAATCCGGGTTTTGTTGAAGAAAAGATGCCGCAGCATCCCGGGAGCGGGAGGCATACAGACGATAGCGCTCCCGGCGGGCAACCGGTGGTTGGGCAAAGACGGAAAGCAAGCCGAAGTTGGCCTTGATGGGCTGGAAATCTGACAGGTTGCGCCGGGTGATGGCCTGGCACAACGCACCGAGCATGGTATCTACCGGCAGCACCAGCGGCGTGCGGCCGCGCAGATATTGAGCGGCATTCAACCCGGCCAGCAGACCCGTGGCGATGTTCCCCATGTAGCCTTCCACCCCCGTGATTTGTCCGGCGAAAAACAAATCCGGCCGGGTTTTGGATTGAAGGCTGGCGTGCAGCAGGTGGGGAGAGGCGATGAAGGTGTTGCGGTGCATCTGCCCGTACCGGGAAAATTCAGCCTTCTGGAGACCTGGAATGAGGCGGAAAACCCGCCGCTGCTCCGGGAAGGTGAGGTTGGTTTGAAAACCCACCATGTTAAATTGTGTTGCGGCAAGGTCTTCCTGGCGGAGCTGGATGACGGCGTAGCAATCTTTGCCATAGCGGGGATCGCGCAGCCCCACCGGGCGCATCGGGCCATAAATCAGCGTGTTTGGGCCGCGGCGGGCCAGCTCTTCCACCGGGAGGCAGGCTTCAAAATAGTGGCCAAACCCGGCCCGGACTCCGGTTTTCACCTCACTTTCAAATGCCTGCAACGGAATCGTCTTGGCGTTGATGAGAGCCTGGTAAAAAGTATCAAATTCAGGTTGGAGGAAAGGCAGATTCAGATAATCCCCCGGCTCTTGTTCGCGAATGCGATAACGATTGGCGCGGTAGGCGATATTGAAATCAATGCTCTCGGCATGGATGACCGGGGCGATGGCGTCAAAAAAGAACAAATGCTCCATGCCGGTAAACGCTTGCAGGGCGGTGGAGAGGGCCGGCGAAGTTAATGGACCGCTGGCAATGATGACCGGTCCAGCCGGGATGGAGGTGACCTCCTGGCGGATGAGCCGGATGTTCGGGTGACTGAGTATAGCCTGAGTAACCCGTTGTGAGAAAAGGGAGCGATCCACAGCCAGGGATTGACCGGCTGGCAGGGCGGATTCTTCTGCCAGGCGCACCAGCAGCGAGTGGTACCAGCGGAGTTCCTGTTTCAGCAGGCCGCTGGCCCGATCCGGTGAATTGGAACCGAGGGAATTGGAGCAAATCAGCTCTGCCAGGTCTGCACTGGTGTGGGCACCGGTGGAGAGCGCGGGGCGCATTTCATAGAGTGTGACCTGGATACCGGCTTCGGCGGCCTGCCAGGCGGCTTCACAGCCTGCCAAACCTCCGCCGACGATCGTCAAATGTGGTTGTGATGAAAGGATCATGTTGCAATGATTGTACCAAAGTTGGGGGCAAAATGGCTGGCATAAAACTTGCACCTTTAGGGCTAGTCCTATATACTTTCTATGAAGGCAGGTGAACCATGTTTCATAATCGAATCTCTCCCCGGCACGTGCAACGGCAGACCACCACTGCGCACCTGGCGCAGACGATGCGGCTGTTGTTTAAGCCCGTGGATGATTTGCAGAAAGAGATTGATGAAATGGTTTCCAACAACCCGGCGATCGAGTTGATGGAGAAGCGAACCTGCCCCACCTGTCACCGGGTGCTGGGGGATCATGGGGTTTGTTCGGTGTGCAGCCGGCCCAACAGCGATCTGCCGGATGAACCGGTGGTGTATGTGTCGCCCCGCGAGGATTTCTACGGGCGGAGCGAGCGCGGTAACGAGGATCTGCCTGATGAGCCGCTGGCTTCCATGACGGAGGAACTGCCGGAATTTGTGCTTCGCCAGATTTCTCCAGAGTTAAAACCTGACGACCGGCGGATTGCAGCTTATTTGCTTTCCAACCTGGATGAGGATGGCTTGCTGGAAATTGACCTGTACGAGTTGGTGCGTTTTTTTCGGGTGCCTTTAAGCCGGGTGAAAGAAGTGCAGCATATGATCCAACGAGCAGAGCCGGTGGGGGTCGGTTCCAGCTCACCCCAAGAAGCCCTGCTGGCGCAAATTGAGGTTTTACGGGAGACGGGGAAGGTTCCCGAGCTGGCGGAGAAGATTATTCGCACCGGCTGGGAGCTGGCAACTCACCGCCAATATCGGGAGCTGGCGCACCTGCTGGACGTGCCCATGAAGATGGTGCAGCAGGCGATGTTATTCATCTCTGAAAACCTGGTACCGTACCCGGCCCGGGCGC
>CALESS010000161.1 GCA_937907495.1 uncultured Anaerolineaceae bacterium | reverse complement strand
AAATGCGCAGTTTGGGTTGCGGGCCAAAACCCTGGCCGCGCGTCCGGCGGTAGAGGGTTTTAAGATCCAGGTTGGGCTGCGGGGTGCGATAACCATACTTAACCCCGTCAAAACGGTGCAGGTTGGAGGCCGCCTCCACGCGGCTGATGACGAAATAGGCCGGAATGCCGTAGCGGGTGTTGGGCATCGGCACATCCTCCACAATCTCCGCTCCCAGGGCAGCCAGCAGTTCCGCCGCCTGGCGAACGGAAGTTTCCATTTCAGCCGGGATGGGCGACTGTTCGTACTCCCCGGTTTGTGGATTGGGGAATTCGATGCGGAAGTAATCCGGCGAAAGGCCAATCCGCAAGCCGCGCACGCTTTGCTGGAGGGCCGCCAGGTAATCTTCCACGGGCAGGTTTGCGGCGGTGCTGTCGCGGCGGTCCGGCCCGGCAATCACTTGCAGCATCCGGGCAGCGTCCGTAACCGTGCGGGCAACCGGGCCGGGACAATCCAGCGAAGAGCCGAAGGCGATCAGCCCATACCGTGAGACGCGCCCATAAGTCGGCTTCATGCCCACTACGCCGCAGAAGGCTGCCGGCTGGCGGATAGAACCGGCGGTATCTGTGCCCAGCGAGAGTGCGGCTTCGCCGGCAGCCACCGATGCGGTGGAGCCGCCCGAGGATCCGCCCGGCACCCGGCTGGTATTCCACGGGTTGCGCGGCGCGGGTTGAAAGGCTGAGGATTCATTGGAGGAGCCGTAGGTGAACTCATCCAGGTTAACCTTGCCGATCACCACCGCCCCGGCAGCTTCCATTCGTTCCACGGGGGTGGCAGTATAGGGGGCAGTGTAATTGGCCAGGATGCGAGAGGCAGCCGTGGAGGGCGTACCTTTGACGTTGAAAATATCTTTAACCGAGACCGGAATGCCCCCCAGCAGGCCGGGGTCTTCTCCGGCGGCCAGTTTGCGGTCAACTTCCGCCGCCTGCTGACGGGCGCGCTCCTCGGTGATTGTGATGAAGGCGTGGACGTGCCGGCGATCTTCAGCGGTCAATTCGCCGGAATCCAGTGCGCCTGGCCGGCCATCCACCTTTTGGATGCGCTGGAGGTGAGAATCGAGCAATTCGGCAGCGGAAATCTGGCGCTTCTTCAGCAGGTCGCTCATTTCCTGAACGGTAAGGTCGCAAAGTTCCATGGGGCTTATCCTAACGTGGTGTGCGGAATATCCGGCACGACGATGTAACCATCTTCGGTTTCGGGTGCCTGGGCCAGAATACCCGCCGGATCGGGGTAGGGATACCACTCATCCGGGCGCGGGGCCGGGCTGCTTTGCGGGGAATAGGGCACCCCGTGGGCGGCGGGTTGAACATCCTCCGCCAGGGGAATAGCCACCAGTTCGTTGATGGCCTTGAGTTGGTTGTTGAGTTGGCGGCGGATGTACTCGGCTTCCTCGGGTTGCAGCTCCAGGGCGGCCAGTTCCACCAGGTGGTTGAAGATTTCGGGGGTGATTGGATCGCTCATTGTTTGACCTTTGATGCGAGAGTTGCAGGCCGGCTGACAAGAGCCCGCTCCTAAATTTTACCTGAAAGTTGGCCTTTAGCGGGAAAGTGGATCCACCTGCGGCAGCAGTGAGAGGTTTCCGCCCGGCTCAACCGCCTGTAATGACCGACATCAAGATCAGGTGGGCATCTTCCGGGATGACTTCATCTAATATCATGGCAGCGTTGGCCAGGTCCCCATTGATGACAAACATATTGGAACTCAAGAAGTTCTCGCCGTCGGGGGCAATCACCAAATTCACCAGGGCAGGGTAGGACTCGGCCAGGTGACGGACTAAATCCCGATAGGTGGCGGAGGGTGGAAAATTGAGGGAAACGGTCTTTTGTCCCACCAGGCTGCGCGGCAAACCCATAAATTCCAGCGTGAAGGTCATTTTTCCTCCGCGGCGGGGGGTTCTTCCATCCGGGAGATGACCTTCTTCAGGCGGCGGGCCAGTTCGCGGCGCGTCAACATCACCCTCCGGCTGCAAGTCAGGCATTCCAGGCCGATATCCGCCCCCAGCCGGACCACCTTCCAATCGCTGCCGCCACACGGATGCGCCTTGCGCATGCGCAAGATGTCATTCATCTGTAAGTCTGGCAACATAAGCGGATTATACCAGCATGTTATAATCAACCCATGTTATCGCTCATCTCGCAACCTCCCATTTTACTCTCCCTGATACTCACTTTGCTGATCTCCTTCAGCGTGCATGAGTTCTCCCACGCCTGGATGGCCAATTTGCTGGGCGACCCGACTGCCAAAGATGCCGGCCGCCTGACGCTCAACCCCGTTGCCCACCTGGACCTGGTGGGAACCTTGATGCTGCTGGCTGGCGGCCTGGGCTGGGCCAAGCCGGTGCCGGTCAACGGCTATGCCGTGCAGCGCCGTACCCCGGCGGGCCTGATGCTGGTTTCGATCGCCGGGCCGCTCTCGAACTTGCTGCTGGCGATCCTGGCAGCCATTCCGTTTCGCATGGGTTTGGTCAGCATCTACAACTCCAGTTCCGGCTTTCTGCCCACCATTGACCAATTCCTGGATATCTTCATCATGGTCAACCTGGGGCTGATGCTCTTCAACCTGCTGCCGCTGGCCACGCTGGATGGCGACAAGATCGCCGATTATGTGCTGCCGGAAGCCTGCAGCCGCAAGCTGGACGCCATCCGCCCCTATGGACCGTTTGTACTGATTGTTATTGTCATGGTGCTGCCGATGATCGGCGTGGACCTGCTCGGCTGGGTGATTGAACCGGTGCGTTCCACGCTCTTCTTCCTGCTGACAGGAGCCTGAAAATGACCGCTGCCATCACCATCGTGGGCCTGAACCGCACCGGCGGTTCAATTGGCCTGGCGCTTGCCAATCAGAAACACCAATTGAAGCTGACCGGCGTGGACCGTGACCCGGATAAATCCCGCCAGGCGCAAAAAATGGGGGCGGTGGATGAAAGCGCCACCAACCTGGAAAAAGCCGTCCAGGGGGCGGATGTGGTCATCCTGTGCGTGCCCCTGGCCGAGGTGAAAGAAAACCTGGAGATCATCCTCCCGGCGCTTAAACCGGAAGCGATCCTGCTGGATACTTCCGCCATCCAGGCGCAAGTCTTCGAGTGGGTGGCGCCGCTGCTGCCCGCCGAGCGTTACTTCCTGACGCTCTACCCCACCCTCAACCCGGACTACTTGCTGGAAACCTCCACCCGCCTGGCAGATGCCAGAGCCGACTTGTTTAAAGGTGGCCTGTGCGTCATCAGCAGCCTGGCGAAAACCAGCCAGGGTGCCCTGCAATTGGCGGTGGACCTGGCAAGCCTGCTGGGCGCCAGGCCCTACTTTGCGGAACCTTTGGAGGTGGACGGCCTGCTGGGGATGGTTCACCTGCTGCCGCGGCTGGCGGCTGCCGCCCTGGCAGATGCCGCATTTGCCCAACCCGGCTGGCTGGAAGCCCGCAAACTGGCGGGGCCGGCCTTTGCCATCAGCACCGCCGCCCTGGAATTGGATTCCAGCAGTGAGCAACCCGGCATGGACGCCCTCCACAATCGCGACAACGCGCTCCGCCTGCTGGATGCCCTGATCCACAGCCTGCAAACGTTGCGGGCGGAAATCACCTCCGGCGACCAGGACGCCCTGCAATTGCGCATGAACGCTGCCCGCGCCAACCGCAGCCACTGGCTGAAAGAGCGCCACAGCGGAGATTGGAGCGGACAACCTGCCCCGGACCTGCCGGAAAAAGGCAGCACCCTTCTGCGCCTTTTCGGCCTGGGCCGTAAACCCAAAGCGGAGGATTAACCATTAGCGGGTATTTCTGTTACATGGTGGAATGTGCCGATGGCACCCTCTATACCGGCTGGACAACCGACCCGGAACGCCGCGTCCGCCAGCACACCCGCGGCCAGGGGGCACGCTACACCCGCGCCCACCGCCCGGTGCGCCTGGTTTATGTGGAAGAACAACCGGATCGTTCCACGGCGATGCGCCGCGAACGGCAGATCAAGAACCTTGCCCGAACCCAAAAACGAAACCTGATTCAGAAACAGACAGGATAAGCCCCATGTTCCCGGAATTTTTACCCAAAGCCGAACTGATCATCCGCGCCCCCGGGCGCGTCAACCTGCTGGGAGAGCATGTGGATTACAACGATGGCTGTGTACTGCCCGCAGCCATAGACCGGGCCGTGCGCCTGGCTGCTGCCCCCCGCCCCGATCGGCGGGTGATTTTACATGCTGCCGACTTGAACCGCACGGTGGCCTTTGACCTGGAGAAGCTGGAGAACAAGCAGGATGTAGAAGGTCATCCGCTGCCCTCCTGGGCGCTTTACCCGGCGGGCGTGGCCTGGGCTTTGCACAAGCGCGGCCTGCTCACCCGCGGCCTGGAAGCCGCCTACACCTCGGATGTACCGGTAGGCGCCGGGTTAAGCTCTTCAGCGGCGGTGGAAGTGGCCTTTGCTGCCCTGTGGCAAGCCCTGGGCGGCTGGCAGGTGGATCGCATGACCCTGGCGCAAATCGCTTTGCAGGCGGAAAACCATTATGTGGGCCTGAATTGCGGTCTGATGGATCAATTCGCCAGCGCCCACGGCGTGGAAGGACACGCCCTCTACTTCGACACCCGCAGCCTGGAATGGCTCCCCGTACCGCTCCCGGCGGGGACGGTGATCATCGTAGCGGATTCTCGGGTGCGGCGCAGCCTGACCAACTCCGCCTATAATGACCGGCGGGCAGCCTGTGAAGAAGCCGTGCGCCTGTTGCAGCGCGACCTGCCGCAAATCACCGCCTTGCGGGATGTCTCCCCTGCCCAATTCGAGCGCTACGCCCCCGGCTTGCCGGAAATCCCGCGCCGGCGCGCCCGGCATATCGTGGAAGAAATTGCCCGGGTGGAGCAGGCCGTCAACTACCTGCAACAGGGCGATGCAGCCGGTTTTGGCCGCCTGATGCTGGCCGGTCACATCTCGCTGCGGGACCTGTACCAGGTGAGCTGCCCCGAACTGGATGCCCTGGTGGAAGTGGCAAGCCATCTGCCCGGCTGTCACGGGGCGCGGCTGAGCGGCGCCGGGTTCGGCGGCTGCACCGTCAACCTGGTGGCAGAAGAGCATGCCGCGGATTTCATCACGAGCCTGAAAACCGGCTACACCCGCCAGACCGGGTGCGAGGCCGATGTTTACCTGTGCCGCGCCAGCCGCGGCGTGCATGTGGAGGGAAAATGAGCGAACAACAGCCACAACCCGCAGAAACCGGCTACAGTGAGCAGCAGAACATGCGTCATGCGATGAGCATGCTGGTGCGGGCGGTGCCCCCCGCCGAGATTACCGCCAGCCTGGTGGAACGGGGGGTGAACCCGATCAGCGCGCAGGTGATGGTGGAGGAATTATTGAAAAATCGCACTCAGGCCCGGCGCAGCAACGCCTTGCGCGGCCTGGTGATCGGCCTGGTGCTGATCGCCCTGGGCATCTACGGTTGGTTTGCCCCGATGCTGCTCAACCCCAGCAGCTCCAAAATCCTGGCGATTGCGGCAGTGCTCTACGGCCTGGCACAGGTGGTGCAGGGTGTGGTGCTGCTGAAAAAGTGACCCCCCTGTTTTTCGGCTCCGCAAAACCTTTTGCCCGGAACCCACAGAAAAAGACGCTTTATCCACCGAGCCACCGAGAAAAGCGGGGGAACCCGTCGTTCTGATCGCTTTTTCCCGTGTCTCTCCGTGGGCATCTGTTAATTTCCGGGTTAAGTTCCAACTGGCCGTCATTTTATTCTACATCCCCACCACCCAGGTTTATGGTTTCTGGGCAATGCTCGTGGCATTCATTTTACTGGCAGTGGGCAACCTCGTAAAAGGCGTATAACCCCCTGGATTGATTCTCTCCCCGCATAATCCCGTGATGCCCCGCACGGGGTTGTGTTATTTTAAGTCCTGCCAGGCGGCTTCTGCCCACGGATGCAGGACCACCAACCGCTCCCGGTTCTGCCACAAGTAATCCAGGTAAACCCAGGCACCGCGCTCCAGCGAAATATCCAACCCGGCCAGCAGATCTGCCTGGTAGGGTGGGGCGCCCGCCTGATCCCAGGCCAGCTTATCCGCCACGAAGACCACCATCTCCAGCGGGGTTGGATGGGGGTGCAGGGTGGTATGGCAACCGATGGCCGCCAGGATGGCCGGGTCCTTCACGCTGAAGATTTCCCGTGCCAGCACGCCGGAAATTTTTTGATGCAGCAAGATCGGCTTCAGCAGTTCAGCGGGCAGCACCTCCACCCCCAACTGGCGGGCCGCGGAAAGCCACTCCGTGCCGATGACTGCGCTGACATCATGCAGCCAGCCAGCCGTGCGGGCGGATTGCGGGTCGGCGCCGAAGCGTTCAGCCAGGCGGCCAGCCTCTTCGGACACTGCGGCGCAGTGGCGGGCTGTGCCGGGAAACACATGATGATTGAGGAAGAGTGGCACATCGCGGGCCACGTCACCCGTCAGGGTCAATCCCTCGGTGAGGGAGGAAAGGAGGGGAAATGGAGTCATGGAAATATTATATCCCAGATGGAGGGAGGGAAGCCGGAGGGGCGGCCGGCTCCATTACAGGAGTGCATCCGCGACCGGATGCCTCGTAAACCCATTCACACCCTGACCTGCCGGACCCGGGCATGTCTAAACCACACCCGGTCGGGTCTGGAGGTCTTTTGAGTTTGTGGTCTCAGATTCACCGACCCGACCCTACAGCATCCCACAACCCGGCCCACCGTAGGGGCGCCTATCATGTTGTAGCGGCACGGGATGTTATAGAT
>CALESS010000160.1 GCA_937907495.1 uncultured Anaerolineaceae bacterium | reverse complement strand
ATGCGGGGTAAAAAATTCCTCTCCGCGGTCGGACATACCAACCCTGGAGTGTTTTATTGGGGGTAGGAATGGAGGCCTGAAACTAAAAACCCAGACTGCGATTCATCTGGCTGAGAATCTGAGCAGAGGCCTGTAACCCTTGCAATTCGTCCGCAGAAAGCTCCAGGTGGATGATTCTTTCCACGCCGCCGCGATCAATTACGCTGGGCAGGCTGAAACAAACATCCTGCAAACCATAATATTCATCAATCAGCGAGGAGACAGAAAGGACGGTATTCTGATCCCGAATGATGGCCTGGGCGATGCGGGTCAGGCCGACGGCGATGGCGTAGTATGTGGCACCTTTACGCTGAATGATTTGATAGGCGGCATCCCGGGTCTGGCGGAAAATATCCGCCAGCACTTCATCCTGGCAGGCCAGGTTGTTTTGCTGGCAGAAGACCGGTAGGCGCATACCGGCGATATTGGCAAGGGACCAGACGGGCACTTCACTATCGCCATGTTCACCGATGATGGTGGCATGGACGGAGCGAGGATCTACCCCAAAATGCTGGCTGAGCAGGTAGCGGAAGCGAGCGGTATCCAGAATGGTTCCAGAACCAAACACTTGATTGGCAGGCAGCCCGGAAATTTTGAGCGCGGCGTAGGTCAGGACATCCACCGGGTTGGAAGCGATGAGAATAATGCCATGCGGGTTGTGGCTCACCACCTCTGGAACGATGGAACGCAGGATATTGACATTGCGGCCGGCTAAATCCAGCCGCGTTTCACCCGGTTTCTGGGCGCTGCCGGCGGTAATCACTGTCAGCATGGCACCGGCAGTATCGGCGAGGGACCCTGCCCAGATGCGTGTAGATTGCGAAAGAGGAACGGTATGGTTAAGGTCCATCGCCTCGCCTTCGGCCAGGGCCTGGTTGGCGTCAACTAAAACAATTTCGGTAGCCAGGCCGCTGGTGAGCAGGGAAAAGGCGAAAGTGGCCCCAACATTTCCCACTCCAACGATTGCCACGCGCACCGGATGGTGGATTTCGTGTGTCATGTAAACCTCCAGGGAGTCAAGGGATAGGATTTGACTCGTTTCTCTCATTCTAATTGAATCCAGCCCAGATTCAACCCCCTTTGCCGGTCAGCAGAATACCTGCCTGACGAAGTTGTAGGGGTGCATTCTGATAAATCGGACTATAATTGTAAATTGTGGTGCGCTTGACAACGCCTGGTCGCAGACGTATAATCTCTGCCTTTGTGGAACCATGTGCAGGGCAACCCGGTTGCCCTGATTGTTTGTAACAGGAAAAGAAAAATGGATATTCATGACGATAATGGAACGACCGTCTTAAGACGAACGGCGGAATCAAAGCCCAGGCGCGGCGTTTCCACCTGGTTAATCGGTCGCCCTTTACCAACCGCCGATGCACCCCACCAAACGATCGGCAAGTTGATTGGCCTGGCGGTTTTCTCATCCGATGCACTTTCATCGGTGGCGTATGCCACCCAGGAAATGCTGGTTATCCTGGCGATTGCCGGGGCATCCACTTTTGGCTTGAGCATTCCGCTGGCGGTGGCGATTGTCTTCCTGCTGGCGATTTTGACCCTATCCTACGAACAAACAATTCATGCCTACCCTGGCGGCGGGGGGGCCTATATCGTAGCGCGTGACAACCTGGGTGAATTTCCCGCCCTGGTGGCGGCCTCGGCATTGCTCACCGACTACATCTTAACCGTTGCAGTTTCCATCTCGTCCAGTGTCGCCCAGATCGTTTCGGCCTTTCCGGGGATCTATGAATACCGGGTGTATATCGGCCTGGCGATGATTGCCTTTGTGATGCTCATTAACCTGCGCGGGGTGCGCGAAGCCGGCACGGCTTTTGCCATCCCCACCTTTTTCTTCGTTTTTTTGATGTACGCCATGGTGATTACAGGTTTCGTGCGGCTGGCGCTGGGGACGCTGGGGGTGGTGGAACTGCCCCCCATGGACCTGATGCACGAGGTTACCAACCTGGGCGGGTTGAGCCTGTTCTTGATCTTGCGGGCCTTTTCCAGCGGAACCACGACACTTACCGTGGTTGATGCAATTTCCAATGT
>CALESS010000159.1 GCA_937907495.1 uncultured Anaerolineaceae bacterium | reverse complement strand
CGCAACCGGGTGCGTTCCTACTTCCACGCCAGCGCCGATCTGGACGGTAAAACCCGCCAGTTGGTGCGCAGCATTGCCGAAATCGAATGGATCGTGACCGCCTCCGAGCTGGAGGCGCTGATCCTCGAGATGAACCTGATCAAAAAACACCGGCCGCGCTACAACATCCGCATGAAGGATGACAAGCGCTACCCGTACATCAAAGTCCACTGGGCAGACCCCTTCCCCAAGGTGACCGTCACCCGCCAGATGCAGGATGATGGGGCGCGTTACTTTGGCCCCTACACCAGCGCCTGGGCTGTATACCAGACCCTGGATGTCCTGCGCCGCATTTTCCCCTACCTGACCTGCGACCGCACCATCACCGGGCAGGATGCGCGCCCTTGCCTGTACTACGACATCAAGCTGTGCAGCGGCCCCTGCATTGGTGCGGTGGACCGCGACACTTACCGCCAGATGATCGAGGATTTGTGCCAGTTCCTGCTCGGGCGCAGTCAGCCGGTCATCGAACGACTGCAGGTGGAGATGAACCAGGCCGCCGAGGAGTTGAAATTCGAGCGGGCAGCCAACCTGCGGGACCAAATCCAGGCCATTGACCGGGTGGTGGAGCGCCAAAAGGTGATCAGCACCGACCAGATGGATTCGGATGTGATTGCCATGGCGCGCAACAATGGCGAGGCCTGTGTGCAGATCTTCTTCATCCGCGGCGGCAAACTGATCGGGCGCGAGTACTTCATCCTGGAAGGCGCCCAGGACGAGGCGGATGGCGAGGTGGTGGGGGAATTCATCAAGCAGTTTTATATGGAAGCCGCCATGGTTCCGCCCCAGGTGCTGCTGCCCAACGAGGTGGAAGAGGCCAAGGTGATCCAGGAATGGCTGCACACCACCCGCTCTGGACAGAAGGTGGAATTAGTGGTGCCGCACTCCGGTACCGGTCAGGAACTGGTGCAGATGGCGACCGAGAATGCCGTGGAGACGCTGCGGGCGCTGAAAGCCCAGTGGGAGGCGGATACCAACCGCCAAACGCAAGCCCTGGCGGAGTTACAGCAGGCCTTCCAACTCTCCGAGCCGCCCAATCGCATCGAATGTTACGACATCTCCAACACCCAGGGCACGGCCTCCGTGGGCAGCATGGTGGTTTTTGAGCAAGGCGTGCCCAGCAAAAAGCTTTACCGGCGCTTCAACATCGAATCCGTGAGCGGGCCGGATGATTTTGCCAGCATGGAAGAGGTGCTCACCCGCCGGTTTCGGCGCTGGCAGGCCGCCCAGGAGCTGGACCCCGCCGCCCCGGGGCATAAACCCGATGCCAGCTTTGACCGTCTGCCGGATGTACTGCTGGTGGATGGCGGCAAGGGGCAATTGAGCCGGGCGGTAAAGGTGCTGGAGCAATTCGGCCTGACCGGGCGCTTTGCTGTAGCCGGGTTGGCCAAGGAAAATGAAGAGTTATTCTTCCCCGGTCGCCCGGAATCACTGGCGCTGCCACGCTATTCGCAGGGGTTGTACCTGTTACAGCGCATCCGGGATGAGGCGCACCGTTTTGGCATTACCGCCCATCGCAAACGGCGCACCCGCGAGGGCATGGCCTCCCAGTTGGACCGCATCAAGGGGATTGGCAAAGCCCGGCGCATCATCCTGTTGAAGCACTTCGGCTCCGTGGATGCCATCCGCCAGGCCAGCCTGGAAGAGTTGACCGCCATTCCCGGCATCACAACGGAGATTGCCATGGCGTTAAAGGGCGGCCTGGAGTAACAACCCGGCGGAGATTTGCTTTATCCTTCAGCTTTTGTTACGCCTGGCGGGACCGGTGAGGGCCCGGGCATTCTTTGGCATCGAATTTGAAATTAAGAGACTCCTGGAATCACTTTTTGGATTCGCTTCACAGCCCGGGATTCTATGTTATAATCTTCGATCGCGCCGCACATGGCAAAGTAATCATAACGAGGAATTTCCTCCAAAGAGGTAAAAAGAATGACCGACCTGATGAAAGAAATTGAAGTCCCTGTGAATCCAAATATCCCCGACCTTCAGCCGGGTGATACTGTCAGCGTGCATGTCAAGATCAAAGAAGGCGCCCGCGAACGCATCCAGGAATTTAAGGGTACAGTGCTCTATACGCATAATAACGGCAATACGTCCACTTTCACCGTCCGCCGCGTGGCTTCGAATGGTGTGGGCGTGGAGCGCACTTTCTTGACCCGTTCCCCCCGCATTGCCAAGGTGGTGGTGGAGCGTCACAACGTCGTCCGCCGGGCACGGCTCTACTTCCTGCGCACCCGCACAGGCAAGAGCGCCCGTCTCAAACAAAAATTTTCATAAGTCCAACCCCCGCTTAGACTTTCTGCAGGGTGCAACCACAACGCCGGGGTTGCGCCCTTTTTTCCTTAAAAGCTGATTACCCGCAGGCTCCCCCGGTGGTTGAAAACCACAGGAGAGCCGGCGGGATTTAAAATCTCAGGAGAACTCGATGACCTCACCCCTGATTGGCATCACCACCAGCCGCGGCCAAAACGCCCATCATTTGCCTTATTCCTACGTTCTCGATGCCTACGTCCAATCCATCCTGAATGCCGGCGGCCTGCCGGTTTTGATCCCGGGGGGGCTGGGGGCGCGCCAGATCGAAGCCCTGCGCAGCCGCCTGGATGGCATCCTTCTGACCGGCGGCGGGGATATTGACCCCCAGCGCTTCAATGGCCGCCCGCATGCGCGCGTTTACGGCGTGGATGCCGAGCGGGATGCCCTGGAAGCAGCCCTGGTGGAGATTGCTGCCCGCACCGACTGGCCCTTCCTGGGAATTTGCCGCGGCCTCCAGGTCATCAACGTCACCCTCGGCGGTTCGCTCTATACCGATATCGCCGACCAGGTCCCCGGCGCCCCCAAGCACGATTACTTCCCAAATTACCCCCGCCAGCAGATTTCCCACCCGGTGCGGCTGGAGGAAAAAACCCGCCTGGCAGATATCCTGGGGGGCAGCCAGGTCCCGGTCAACAGCCTGCATCACCAGGCAATTGAGCACCTCGCCCCGCCGCTGCGTCCGCTGGGCTGGTCCGAGCCGGACGGCCTGGTGGAAGCCGCCGACCTGCCCGATCACCCCTTTGGGCTGGGAGTACAGTGGCACCCGGAATGGCTGCAAGAACACGAACCCATGCGCCGCCTGTTCCAGGCTTTCGTGACCGCCGCCGGGGCCTGACGCGGCGCCACCCGTTGAGAATTGTGATACAAATAATCCATGAGCACCCCGCAACCGATCGGCGTTTTTGATTCTGGTGTCGGCGGCCTGTCCGTCTTGCACGCCATCCGCCAGCGGCTGCCTGCCCAACCGGCGATTTTCTTCGCCGATCAGGCCCACGTGCCCTACGGCCCGCGCCCGATGGAAGAAGTGCGGGATTTTGCCGAGAGCATCAGCCGCTATTTGCTGGCGCAAGGCGCCGGGTTGATTGTGGTAGCTTGCAATGCCGCCTCGGCGGCAGCCCTCTACCATCTGCGCGGAAAATTCCCCGCCATTCCTTTCGTCGGCATGGAACCAGCCGTCAAACCGGCCGCCGAGACCACCCGCTCCGGCGTGGTGGGCGTGCTGGCTACCCCCGCCACCTTCCAGGGAGCGCTCTACGCCTCGGTGGTGGAACGCTTCGCCGGGGAGGTCACCCTGCTGCAAGACCCCTGCCCCGGCCTGGTCAGCCAGATTGAGGCCGGCAACCTGGAGGGTGCGGAGACACGGAAAATCCTGGAGCGCGCCCTGCTGCCCATGCTGGCGCAAGGCATTGATACGGTGGTGCTGGGTTGCACCCATTACCCCTTTGTGATTCCCCTCATCCAGCAGATTGTCGGTGCTGGTGTGCGGGTGATTGACCCGGCCCCGGCTGTCGCCCGCCAGGCCGAGCGCCTGTTGAGCCTCCATGGCCTGCTGGCAGAGGGCGAATCCCCCGCCCCCTTGCGCTTCATCACCAGCGGCGAGCCGCCGGCCTTGCAAGGCATGTTGGCCCGTCTGGGCTGGCAGAACCAAGCCGTGCAGCAGGTTCGCTGGGAAGGCAGCCAACTGCGATAAAATTCTACTCCCCTGCCCGGCCTTCACGCCGGCTGCATCTTGTGTTGCGGAACCGCTGTGATATACTCTCAACAGGAGAAAACCTATGCCACGCCAGGAAACTGATCTCAACCCCGTTACTCAAATCACCATTGATGCCATCGGCAAACCCGGACAGCGGGTTTTTTACATTCAGGCCTTTCAGGGTGATGAAGCCACCACTTTTATTGTCGAAAAAATCCAGGTGCAAACCCTCATCCTGGGGATTCAACAATTTCTGCAGGAGATTCGCAGCCGCCACCCGGAACTGCCCGTGGAGGATGGCGCTTTTGATGAAGAGCGCATGCGCATCCTGCCGCCGGTGGACCCGCTTTTCCGGGCTGGCGAACTGGGCCTGGCCTATGATGAGAGCCAGGATAGGATGGTGCTGGCAGTACGCGAGATTTTGCTGAGCGGCATGGAAGAATCTGACGCCAACGAAGTGCGCCTGTGGTGCCGTCGGGAGCAAATGCTGGCCATGGCACTCTGGGCTGCTGAGGTGGTGGAACATGGGCGGCCGATTTGCCCGCAATGCGGCGAACCGATGGAACCGGAAGGCCACTTCTGCCCCAAGAAGAACGGGCATAAGCACTAACCCGACCATGGCCCTGCCGCTGGACAAAACGTATCTCTTACTGGCCTTGCAGAATGGCACCATTGACCTGCAAGGTCAGTTTTTAAACAGCTCCAATTACACCTTCCTGGCCCAGTTGGATTATGAAGATCAGCGCCTGCCGGTGGTTTATAAGCCGGTGCGCGGCGAGCGCCCCCTGTGGGATTTCCCCGCCCAGACCCTCTCCCGGCGCGAGGCGGCGGCTTTTCTGTTCAGCGAACTGCTGGGCTGGAACCTGGTGCCGCCCACCATCTACCGGCGCAAAGGGCCGCTCGGACGCGGCTCGCTGCAAATCTACATCCAGCATGATCCCCAGGACCACTACTTCAACTTCT
>CALESS010000158.1 GCA_937907495.1 uncultured Anaerolineaceae bacterium | reverse complement strand
TAATGTTGATGAAACGGCAGGAAGAGCAGATACCCCCCGCTGATCACCAGCCCGGCCCGCCAGGCGGCGGCCCAAACCCCGGGCCAATCCAGCCGCTGCCGCTGATTGAATTCGCGCAGCAGCAGGGCTGCCACGGCCAGGGCCAGGTAGGCCGGGTAATCCCAGGTGTTCAGCGGCCATAAAGCGCCCAGCGCCAGCGCCAGCCCGGCCAGGCGCAGCCATTCCCCGCCCCGTCCCAGCCGCCTGCGGATATCCTCCCGCAGGATGTTGACCGACATGCCCAGCGCCAGCAGCGTGTAGGGCAGGGACATCATGTGGGCGTGCAGGTCGCTGAACAGGAAGGTGAAGAAGGGCAGCTCATTAATCGGTCCCGATTCCCCCTTGGGGGCCGGTATAAGGCGCGTGGCATTCCAGTACCACCAGTCATTGCGGATTGCCAGCGTCTTCCCCCCGATCCACTGGTTGAGGCCATCCATGAACTGGGCCAGTGCCGAAAGGATGTTGATATTGCTGGTCTCTTTTAGCGTACTCAAATTGCGAATGGCATCCCAGAGCAGCTTGAGCTGCCCCAGGTTGCCCAGGATGACGACAAACAGCGCCCCGCACAGGCCGGCCCACAGGGCCAGCCGGTCACTTTTCCCGCGGCTGGCCGGGTCTTCCGGGTCTGCTTTGGATAATCCCGCCGTCAGGTTGAAGGCCACGCTGAAGGCCCCGGCTGCCGTGAAGGCGAAGAAGGTCGGAACAGCCAGGTTGTAGGCAATGGTCGGCACAATTCCCGTCAGGTGGATCAGGCTGGCGGCCAGCACAAAGCCAAAGTAATAATAGTTGATGTACCCACCGCTGAACCACGGATCGTAGGAGGGGAAATAGGGCGTCTTGACGATGGCCGTCAGGTAAGCCAGGTCCATGGGCTTTTCGCCCCCCAGCCAGGGGTGCCAGAGGTCCGGGTTGCTCCAGCGCAGCCAGAGCGAGAAGCCAAAGAACAACCAGAAGATGACCTCTTCCAGCAGCAACAGGCGCCAGCGGGCTTGCACGAAAGCCCACAGTTCGCGGCGCCAGCGCCAACTGATCCAGCCGGAGAGCATTGCCAGGCTTGCCAGCACGAGGGCCAGCAGCCAACCGGTGAAGGGAGCCAGGCGCAGGCTGGCGATCAGCCAGGCGCCCCAGGCTGTGATTAATACCCCCAGCGCCCGGCTGAACAGGAAACCCCGATCTGCCAGGCTGTGGAACAGGCGGAAGGTGAGGGGCAGGGCCAGCAGGCCGATCAACACCAGCACCAGGAACCAGGCCAGCAGTGGATGCCGGCTGCCCCAGCTTTGGGCATTGACCCCTGCGCTGGAGGTTTGGGCGGCTTTCTCATACAGGCTGCGTTCCCGGGGGGTGAGCTGCAAGCCATTGGCGGCTACCGTGCCCTGTTTGGGTGTCAGGTGCATCACCCCCGACCAATCAATGCCTTCTCCCAGTTTTTGCAGTGCAACTTCGCGCTCAAAAGAGGCCGTTTTCTTGAAGATCAAGACCCGCGGATGGTCGTAGACGCTGAAAGCTTCCTCCGCAGCCTGGTCGGGCAATTGGATGCCCAACAGGCGCGGGTAGGAGGTGAATTCCGCCACCTGGTCAAAGCCCAACTCCCCGCTGAATAACATTTGGTAATAGCGCGTCGTCAGCGGGTAGCGCAGCGGCAGGCGCGGGATGGAATCATAGAGCCGGTTGCTGGAGAGGACGATATAATCCACCGCTTCCAGGTTGTCCACCATCTTTTCCAGCTTTTCGGGGGTGTCGTTCTCATAGTTTGTCATCTGCACTTGCGTAAAGCTGCCCGAACTGCCGTAAGGGGTTTTGCCATCCAGCCCGCTGATGGGCAGCACATCATCCCAATGTTCGCTGGCCAGGGTGGAACCGGCGGGGATGTTTTGGTAGATCCAGCGTGAAGCGGTGACCCGGGTGTGGGGAACACTGTAAATGGCGCTGAAGGCCAGGGCGTAGAGCAAGGTGCCGCCCAAAACCAGCCCGGTGAGGGCAAAGACATACCGGGGGGCGGGTCGCCACCCGCCCAGCCGCTGCCGCAGCCGCACCCAACCGTACAAGGGGCGCGTTTCCACGCCGGGAAGTTGCGGCTGGTTATACCTCCGCCGCCAGAGCCAGGCCGCCCCATAGGCGGCGAACAGTGCCAGGAACGGATACACCGGCAGAAAATAGCGCATAAAGCGAATGAAGGTGGCTGCGTGATAGAGTACCGTGACCGTAACGAAGACCAGCGGCAGCAGATGCTCCACTTTCTTGCGCCGCACCAGCTCCCAGCCTGCCAATCCAAAACCGGCCAGGCCAGCCAGGCCCAACGGAATACCCAACCCCCAGACCACCAGGTTATAAAATGGAAACAAAACCGAGAGCCCTGTCCACTGATGCACCCAGGGTTCCGAACTGGTGCCGGTCAAAATCCGCTGTTGTTGCAGCACATCCGAAACCCATTCCGGGTTCAATTCCCAGTTCATGAAGGTGGGGCCGCTGAAAGCCACGGGCTGCATCACCCGGAAGGTGATGGCCGCCAGGAATAAGACGGTCAACAGGCGCACCAGGCTCTGCTCGAAGGCAATGACACCCGTGCGTGACTTGCGGCGGCGGTAGAAATCCAGCCCGCTGGCCGCCAGGATGGGTGCGGCCAGGGTGATGACGCTCAGCTTGGAGGCCAGCCCCAGGCCGAACATCAGCCCCGCCAGGGCGTAGGTTAGCCAGCGGCCATTGCTGCTGGCGAGCAGTAGGAAGAAGAGGGTTGCCAGGATGAAGAAATTGGCAAAGGTATCCACTGCGTAAAAGTGCGATAGTTGGATGTTTAACACGCTCAGAGCGCTGAAGGCGGCTGCCAGCAGCCCGATTTTCTTCCCATACAAGCGCCGGCCGAGCAGAAACAGCAGCAAGATCGCCGCCAGGTCAAAGATGGCTGAAATGACCCGGCCCACGAGGGGGATTTTGTCGTAGGTGTCGTGGTTGAGCAAGACGGCGGCTGCTTTGACCAGGCTGATCGGCAGGGTGCCATAGACGAACATGCCGATCTTCTCCAGCGAATAGGGGCTGAGGCTGGAGCGGGTCGGGTCAAAGTAGTGATCCAGGTTTTTGGGCAGCTTCAGATCGTTGGTGACGGTGGTCAGGAAGCGTTCATCGGGGTGCAGATGTTTGCTGCTGTCCCAATCCAGCCCGTGCAGGCGGAATAAGGCTCCAGCCAGCAAAATCACCAGCAGCAGCGCCCAGATGGCGCGGGGACGATCGAAAAAGCCCACAAATTGAACCGCCCAACCATCCAGCCGTTGGCGGAGGGGGAGGCGGTCCGGGGAAGGGGGAGGCAGGGTGGGGTTCATTGGCGGGGGACAAAACAGGCGGGTGAAGGTTAATGTTGATTTTCGCATGTTAAGCGGGCTGCGTCAACCTGCCCGGGGGCACGTTTTCCGCTTCCGTTCCAGCGCACTGACCGCCGAAAAATACTTGCGCAATCGGGGTTTTCCGCTATGATTAAGAGACCGTTATTGAGCCGAGTCTTCCGCGGAACTATGCTATAGTAATATCGTCACACCCGCCTGATGGAAACAGGCCACACTTTTAACCGGATGAAAGGACATCCAAAATGAAGAGAATCTCCCTATTTGTTTCAATCCTCGTTTTGCTTAGCCTGCTGCTCAGCGCCTGTGCAGCCACCACCGGCACCCACCTGGATGCCATCAAGAAAGCTGGCGTCATCAAGGTGGGCACCAGCGCCGACTACCCACCCTTTGAGTATGTGGATGGGCAGGGCAACAAGATCGGTTTCGACATCGAACTGATGACCGAAGTTGCCAAGCGCATGAACCTCAAGCTGGAATGGGTGGATATGCCCTTTGACAGCCTGATCGCGGGCGTCAAGGAAGGCAAGATTGATGCCTCCATCTCCGCCTTCAACTTCAGCGCCGAACGCGACCTGGAAGTGGATTTCACCGATGCGTACTATGTGGGTGAAGATGGCTTCACCGTGGCCGAAGGCTTTGCCAGCGCCATCACCAAGCCGGAGGATGTCGCCGGATTGAAGATCGGCGTGCAGACCGGCACCACCCAGGATGGATATGTAACCGATATCCTGGTGGGTGAAGGCGTTTTGACGGAGGATTTGGTCTTCCGCTATGACCGCGCCGACCAGGTTGCCCTGGACCTTAAAAATGGCCGCATTGATGTCATGATGACCGACCTCATCCCTGCCCAATTCCTCAGCAAACAACTCGGCGGGCTGAAGGTCATCCACCAGGGCCTCTACTCCAGCGGCCCTTTCAACATCGTCGTCCCGGATGGCGATAAAGAACTGGCCGAGGCAATGAACGCCATCCTCAAAGATTTGCAGACCGAGGGCTTCATTGATAACCTGGCGATCAAGTACTTCGTGAACGAGTAAGCAGATGTTGCGGGGCGGCTGTGATGGCCGCCCCGCTTCTTAAACTTCATGAACTCACAATTCTTTTTTTACATTGCACAGGGGACGGCCATCACCATTGCTGTGATCCTGGTGGCGCTGCACCTCGGGCTGCTGATGGGGCTGGGGCTGGTG
>CALESS010000157.1 GCA_937907495.1 uncultured Anaerolineaceae bacterium | reverse complement strand
TGGCGGGCGCTGCTCATCCGTCAGCTCTTCCGGAAAGTGATGGAGCCGTCGGTTTCCAGCGAGTCAATCACCGCCACGATGATGGCATCCACCGGCAGGTTGGTGGTGGTGTCTGTCTGGCGGGCGGAGCTGCCCTCGGTCAAAACCACCAGGTCACCCGGCCCGGCATCCACCGTATCCACGGCGATGAACGGCTCACCCGGCAGGATCTTGCCCTGCGGGTCGGCATACTGCACCAGCAGCAGCTTGCGGCCCTGCAGGCGCTCGTCCTTCATCGTGGCAACGGTCTTACCAATCACTAATGCAATGCGCATGGGCACCTCGGGGGAGAGAAATTTCCTTCCCACCTATTATCGCTCATTTTTGGGATTCGGATGGAGTTTTCGACCTGCCACAAGGAATTCATTTCACGGTCGTACAGGCTGACCAGGGGCCAGGCTCTACAGCCATGCAGCATACTAGAATCGGTCTATAATGAATGGGTAACCTCATCCCCTCCTCACAGGAGAACCCGCATGTCTGCCTATGACCTCAAATCCCTCAAGCTGCCCGTGCTGAACGGCAAAACCCTCAAGATCTTCGCGGATGTGGCCTGCAACCGCGTCACCCAGCCCCTGGTGCTGCCGACCCTGCTGGAAAACGGCGGCATCCCGCGCCTGCGCAAGCTCAAGTTCGAAGAAGAGCCCACTTTTTACCCGCTGGTCATCCCGGCGGAGCATGCGGAATTCCCGCACGCCACCCCGCAATACCAACCGGAGACACAGCCGGAGCGCTCTCCCCTGCCGGACCGCCTGATCCGCGATTATGCGGCTGCCTACCGCACGGGCGAAACCACCCCGCTGCAGGTTGCCGAACGGGTCATCGCGGCATTCGCCGCCAGTGACCAGACGACCCCGCCTATTCATGCCTTCGTTGCCAGCCAGGCTGAGGATATCCGCCGCCAGGCTGCAGAAAGCACCCGGCGCCTGCAAAACGGCAGCGCCCGTTCCATCCTGGAAGGCGTGCCGGTGGCAATCAAGGATGAGGTGGACATGCTGCCCTACCCCACCACCGTTGGCACCAATTTTCTCGGCAAGCAGACCGCCGCCGCCGATTCGCACGTTGCCGCCCGCCTGCGCGCCGCGGGGGCGCTGCTGGTCGGCAAAACGAACATGCACGAAATCGGCATCAACCCCACCGGCTCCAACGTTCACCACGGGCGGGTTGCCAACCCGCACAACCTCTCTTACGATGTCGGCGGCAGTTCCAGCGGATCCGGGGCAGCCGTGGCCGCCGGGCTGGTACCGGTTGCCATCGGGGCGGATGGCGGCGGCTCGATCCGCATCCCGGCCAGCCTGTGCGGCGTGGTCGGCCTCAAGCCCACCTTCGGGCGGGTCTCAGAGCGCGGCGCAGCCCCCTTGTGCTGGAGCGTGGCCCACCTCGGCCCGCTGGGCGCCAGCGTGGAGGATGTGGCATTGGTGTATGCGGTCATCGCCGGACCGGACCCGGCCGAGCCGCTGACCCTGCAGCAGCCCCCGGTCACTTTGCAAGGTTGGGATACTCCCGACCTCAGCGGCGTACGACTGGGTGTCTTCCCGGAGTGGTTCCGGCATGCGGCACAGGAGTTGGTGGAAGCCAACGAAGCCATGGTGGCCGAATTCCAAAAATTGGGCGCCGGGCTGGTGGAAATTACCATCCCCGAGCTGGATGCAATGCGCATTGCCCACGCCGTGACCATCCTCAGCGAGATGGCCGCCAGCATGGAGAACTACCCCGCACACCGGGAGGACTTTGCTGACAGCACCCGCCTGAGCCTGGTGCTGGGCCGCGTCACCACCGCCCATGATTACTTGCAGTGCCAGCGCATGCGCACCCGGGCCATGAACATCTTCGCCGAGGTTTTCGAGAAGGTGGATGTAATCCTCACACCCGGCACCGCCCTGCCCGCCCCGCAGGTGCCGCCGGCTGCCGAAAGCAATGGTTGGTCCGATCTGGGTACCACCACCGAATTGATGCGCTTCGTCTTCCCGGCTAACTTCACCGGCAACCCGGGCATCAGCTTCCCGGTTGGCTACACCCCTGCTGGTCTGCCGCTCTCCATGCACGCCATGGGCCGCCATTGGGAGGAGAACTTGTTGCTGCGGGTGGCTTTTAACGCCGAGCGCCTGGTGCCCCGCCATTTGCCCCCTCACCATTGGGTACCGTTAATTTCCGGGTAGGGTCACGGATCGCGCGGTAGGGGCATGGGGACGCACGCTCGGGTAGGGGGACGCACGCTGGGGTAGGGGCATGGGGACGCACGCTCGGGTAGGGGGACGCCCGTTGGGGTAGGGGCACGGGGACGAACGCTGGAGGGGTAGGGGCACGGGAAGTACGGTCAGGATTAACTTTCTGGTTAACTTCCCGTGCCCCTACCTTTTT
>CALESS010000156.1 GCA_937907495.1 uncultured Anaerolineaceae bacterium | reverse complement strand
TCATTTGCCAATGGCGGTTGAATTATTGCTGATCGTTCAGCGGTCTGTATCCAGAGATTCATCATGGATTAATTCTAATCGATCCATACGATATAAGCACAACACACGGCGTGGGTCACAACCCGCGATCCGATAACTTTGCACACCTCGCATTTTAACCTATCATGGTGTGATTTGTTTGTGTTCAAAATTATGGCTACGTTTTCATAAAAGGGATTTGATTTAATGAAGCTGGTAGATCGCCGACATAAGTAAAAACCAACCTTTGACCCGCCCGGGTTACCGCCATGTACACTTTCCGGGTGTTATCCCGGATGATTTCTTCCCGCTCTTCATCAGAAAGGCGTAGGGATTGCTCGTCCTCAAAGAGTTCCCTTAGCCCCACCAGGAACACGATTGGGCTTTCCAGACCTGCCCCCGCATTGATTGTGGTTACCCGCACATAATTCCCCGGATATGTCTCTTTGGGGTCCATTGCTGCATTTCTTCCGGCCCGATGGTTAATCGCCCGGATCAGATTGGTGGCGCCTGTGCCATTGGCATGTAATAATAATAAGTCTTTGCGGGGGCAACCCTGCTGTAAGAGTTCGGCGACTTCGTTTGCTATTCTCGAGATTTCATCTTGAGAACTTGATAAAGGAATGATTTGCGGGAATGCACCCGTTGGCATGTTCAGAATATCTGGCACCAAAATATCATCATCCTTTTCATTCGGCAGCCGAGAACGATAAAAGTAGGTGGCAAATTGCATCAGTTCCCGGGTGGTTCGGTAGCTACGGCGAAGTTGATGAGATCTGCCTCTGGCTTCCAACCCTAAAGACTTCCAGGTTGTCTTCCTTCCCAGAAATCCTTGGGTTGGGTCTGCCACGAGGAATAAATGTGAATTGCCGGGCTTAAGTGCTTTTTGGATCAGGTTCATCCAAATCGGGGCAAAGAATTGGGCTTCATCCACAAGGATGAAATCATACTTGGGCAATTCCAGCTTCTCTTGTCCATAAAAGTTCCAAAGCACTTGCGGAACATCTCCCCAATCCATTTTGCCTAATTCTTTCAGGTTTTGCTGATAGGCACTAATTGCGTTCCACATCTGTTTTCTTTGTTCAATCGTCAGTCCAAAACCCCGGCCGCGCCGATCGAAAACGAGATACTCCGTTTGACTAACCGGCAATTGGTCCTTTAACCAATCAATCTCACTGACCAGCATGTGCTCCTGGATGGATGTCCCCTGTAAACAACTTTGATGGATGGCTCGAATGATCTCAAGCCGTTTCTTTCTTGATAAGGGATTTACCCAGGCAAGATTCTTCGGCCAGTTGCTGCTACACCAGCCATAAAAAGTTTTCCATTCAATGCCGAATGGAGATTTGGAGAGCAAACGATTGAATTTGCTTTCCATATCCTGGATCAAGGGCTTGTTATGGGTGAGAACCAGAAAACTTTTCTCCGGATAATAATGATAGAGCAATTGCAACCGGTGGAGCAAGATCAGCGTTTTGCCGCTGCCGGCCACGCCATTGATAATGTTCAGGCGGAAATCGCTGCCCAGGTTCTGGTTTTCCGCATCGATTTCCAAATCCATCTTGACGGCGGATTCCTGGTCATAATCCAGAAGGAAATTGGTTAGGCCAGCTTCAATCCTTCGTGAATTGGATGGGCGAACGGTCATGCCGGCAGGGACAACGACCTCCGGCGAGAAGCAATGTCGGACTTTCTCCAGCCAGATTTCATCCATCGCCTGGATGGGAAAGAAATCTTCCCATTGAATATTGCCATCCACTTGAAGAAGTTCCCGCCCCGCCCAATGAGGTTCCCCTGGTTTTCGCTCCAGCCGGCTATCCAACACCTGTTTATGTGAAATGTTTGGAAAAACAATCAATGTACCCAGTGGGGTTCCCGGGGCAAGGTTCAAAGATTGGAGGAACTCTCCTAACACTTTGGTTTCCGCAGCGCCAAGTGGAGGGCGGTCATCCTCGAGTAAGAGCAGTTGAGCCGCTGAGACCGCCTGGGCAGCCGAGGAAGCGCTGACCTTTACCAGCAGCACACGCCGCGCCTCATCGAACATCATGAAGTCCGGAGCATTGGGTTGCCAGGGGGCCAGATGGTGCCAGATGAAAAAGCTATCCGGCAATGACTTCAAGGCGCGGAAGGTTTTCAGAACTTCACCCGGTAAAGCGATAGGAGGAGCTTCAGGTAGGATATGAGCCATCATCCAACCAGCGAGCCATCTGGAAGGGTAATCGTCAGGCAGCTTTCCAATAAACTGCGTAATAAGGCGATGGATTCCTTCTTGGTAGGGTCATATTGATCCGCGCTGAGCATGTGATGGCTGCCAACGAGGATTAATTTGGTGCGGGGACGGGTGACTGCAACATTTAACCTTTGGGGTTGGAAGAGAAAATCGGCCATCTGGGCGGCAAATGCCGGGCTGGATGTGGCAAAGGAGACCAGCACCACTTCACGTTCCTGGCCTTGCATCCGCTCAACGGTATCCACAACAATTCGGGACCAGATTGAATCTTCATTAATGACCCGGCGCAACAGGCTGCGGATCAACCGGCTCTGGGCACGATAGGGAACCACAACCCCGATTTCATCGGCTGAAATGCCGTGCTGGAACAGAGCCTGGATCAATTCCACCACGATCTCGGCCTCCCGGTGGCAGCGAACATCGGTGTTCTTGTGGCAAAGATCCAGGAATACGGCCGGAGAAGAAGGATCCAGCACAAAATCCCAGCGGGTTTCATTATTAGATAAATGGAGGCGCCGTTCAGCAGCCTGGTGGCTGGGGGTTAATTCATTGTTGTAAAAGGTTCGGCTGGGCCATTCTGCCAGGATGTTGTTTAGCCGGTAGGTGATATTCAGCATGGTTTCGTTGCCCCGACCTGCCAGATAGGCAAATATGGACGGTTGGGATGACTGGCTTTCCATAAAAACCGAAACAGGCGGGAGCTGGTTTTCATCACCAATAAAAACATACTTATTACCGGCCAACATGCCCATGATGGCCAGGGGAAGCGTCACTTGAGAGGCCTCATCAAATAAGATAACATCAAATTCGACGTTCGCCAGGCGTTGGGATTGCAGTGCAAAGGGGGTGGCACCTACGACATACCCACCACTTGAATCCCCGAAATGGGATTGATCAAAGGTCTCATAGTTTGGAACATTGAGGTCACCGATATGCCGGCTTTCTCCAATTTTGCATACCGGTAGGTTGTCATCCACTTTTGGAATTTTATTGAGGGCGTTATGGATGGCGCGATGGGTTAATGCTGTTACCAACACCCGTTGGCCATCCTCTACAAGCAATTTGGCCAGGTGGGCAAGTACCAGGGTTTTCCCCGTTCCTGGCGGCCCCTGGATTAGGTGAAATAGATCCGTGGCGTAGGCCTGGGCTATGGCTTCACCCTGGCTCTCGTTCAAGCCGGTTATTTCCATTTCAGCCAGGGCACGTTGGTAACGAGCATAATCAATCTTCGGAATCAGAGAACCTTGTAATAAAGGCAGGATGGTCGCCCGGCCGCGCAGCGAATCGGCAACTTCATCCAAAGCATTCAGATAATAAGGGCTGGAGTCAAACCAATCCTGGTCAGCAATCCAATCCTCCGGCTTTGCATTGAGAAAGTAAGTATTGCCCCGGATCAGGCTGAATTCCAGTTCTCTCTCCCCATCATATTGAAGTTCAACATGCAGGGAGTTCGACTCGCGAGGATTGCCCCGGTGCAGTAACAGCAGATCCCCTTCGCGAAAACGGGAATCATTGGTATAGCAGGCCAGCCGAATGAAATTATTGTTTACCTTGCCAAGGTGTAACCCCTCAATTGCCCACCCTTTTGCTACCCTTTCAGAGAGCGGTTTTGACCACTGCCGTTCCAGGGCAGATAACTGGGTTTCAGCTTCTTGTTTGACAAAACCACGCAGGCGGTGAAGTAAATTTGCGGTGGATGCCATTTATTTCAGACCATGCTGGTTGCCAAAGTGCTGCAGCAACTCGTGTGCCAGGGTGGAGACATCCCGCCGCGGAATGGCGTAGGTCAGCAACAGTTCCAACAACTCTACTTCCGAAAAGCTGTGCGGATTTTCGCTGAAGCGAAGGCGCAGGCGGTCGCGGTGTCCTTCCGGATGGCTCATGAGAAATCCGCTCCTCCCCTGCCTGGCTTTTTGCCTTCAAAATTCGCCGGACCGCTAACCCAGGTCAGCAAAGTGGCGCGGTGAAAGCGCCAGTGCTTGCCCACTTTTTGGGCTGGGATCTTGCCTTCCCTGGCTAATTTATAGACTGAGGAAACGGGGATTTGCAGTAATTCGGCTGCTTCTTCAATTGTAATAATGGGAAAACTTCGCTCATCCATGCCATTCTCCCTGCATCCCGAAGATGTGAAGTTATTGGATATTATTGCATGTTGTTTTATTTATGTCAACAAGTTTTGGGATATTGA
>CALESS010000155.1 GCA_937907495.1 uncultured Anaerolineaceae bacterium | reverse complement strand
GAAAACTGGCCCCATTGTCTGCCATCACGGCGGTAAAGACCAGCCCGCTGATGTTATCAACTTCCGGCATGGCGACAATTTTGGCACCATCGCGGGCATCAATGGCGCTTAAACTGGTATCGGCAATATCAGCCTGGCGAACCATGATCTGGGCGTCTGCCCCCACAGCCATCTCAGATAGCTGCCCGGACATGCCCTTGATGATCGATTCCAGCGCCATGATGGAACCCACAGTGACGGCAATCACCAGCAAAGTCAGGCCAACAACGCCCACCACCCCCCCGGCGATCCATCCAATTTTCTTCCAGTTCAGGCTGGGGGTGTTTGCTTGCAGCCGGTAAGGATCGGCAATATCCACCGTAAAATCATAGACGACCAACTCCGGCGGTGTTTCAGCTAGGGCAGGTGGGGCAGTGAAAAGATCTTCCTCTAATTCGGTCATTACTTTTCCCCCTTGATGCGAATATGGATCTCTCGTTCTTCAATCATCACTGTATCCCCCGGCCGGAAGGGAACGAATTCGCCAGCCGTCAAGCGCACACCATTCAGGGTCGTGCCGTTACGACTGCCATTGTCGCGCAGGGACACCTGTCCCCCCTCCACCAGGATGGTGGCCTGAGTGCGGCTGATGAATTGCTGGGGGTCTTCCAGCGGGACTTGCGGGGCTTCGCTCGTTTTGGACGGGCGGCCAACCAGGTTCTCGCCAGTCTTCAAGGCAAATATCGTAGATTGCCCCTGGAAAAGGACCACCACTTCCCATCCCGCCTCGGCCACCAATTGCGCCAGGGGAATTTCACCGGGCAGGGGGCCGGTCTCTCCGCGGCCTTTGGCGGCAGATGGCGGCACATCGGATAACATTCCCGTTTGTTTGCGCCTCGGGGAGCCTTGCGGCTGGTCTTCCGGGCCCATCACCTCGGTTTTGTTGCGAGCAGCGCCCGGTTTGGCAGGGGCTGCCGTGGGGATGGTGGATTCCTCTCCCATCACCTGTGTTTTTTGGCGCCCACCCGGGCTGCTTTTCGCGCCCGGCACGGCTGGCTCGCCCGGTTCTGCCCGGGCGGGAGACTGATTGACCCCGACCACCTGTGTCTTGCTGCGACCGGCTGACTTCTTGGGGGCGGAAGGTTGGGGTTCCGGCGTGCGGCTGCTGGGTGCCGCCCCACCGCCGATGACCTGTGTTTTGCTGCGGCCTTTTGAAGTTGGCGGTTCGGGCATCGGTTCCGGTGTGCGATTTTTAGCCGGTGAGGGCGTGGAAGGTTTTGGCTCCGGGGTGCGCCCGCCTGTGGCTGCCCCCGCGCCGAAAACCTGGGTTTTACTGCGCCCCCCGCCCGAGGCTTTTTGCCCGCTGATTGCCCCCGGCTCATCGGTGGGGTTCTCCACACCGGATATGGAAGTACCGTGGCGGGTCTGGGTGGGGCGCTGTTCTTCCACCGGCGGTTGACTCCCGCCAGGCCTGCCCTGGGATTTGTGAAGTTGCTTGAGATAGGCTTCTTTGGTGAAGGGGTTAATCAGCGTGCGGTAAGCTTTTTCAATCAGCTTCAAACGGGTTGGATTCTCCGCATGATCCTTGCGGGCTTGCCGGTAGCCGCGTTCAATGACATCGAATCCTGCATCCAGAGGAATACCTAATATTTCAAAATAATTCTCAGTCTGTGACACCTGGCTCCCTCCTTGCCAATAACAAGTTCATATTATTTTCTTTCGACCATTGTTAAGAAGTGTTTAAAAGTGTATAACAAACATCATCTATTTTCAAGGTATTAATCGCTTAATTTACGGATATAATCTAAGGAATAATATGAAGAAGATAACAATCCTGATTATACTCAATTTCCTGGCTTTGATGCTGGCCGGGTGCGGGCAACAACCCACTGCCGCCACCCCGCCACCCGAAACGGCCACCCCCTTACCCCCCACCGCGACCGTGGGGCCGCCCACCCCTACACCCTTGCCGCTGGCCGTGCGCATCAACCAGGGGGGGATTTTGCTTTCTGAATACCAAGCCGAGGTTCAGCGCCAGGAGGCAGCCGATGCCGCCCTGGGCCGGCAATCCACCCCGCAGGAGGTTTCCGGGCGGGTACTGGCGGACCTGATCGGGCAGAGCCTGCTGGCAGATGCAGCCTTTGAGGCTGGTTTTCAGTTGAGCGATGCAGATCTGCAAGCCCGGCTGGATGCGCTGGCTGCGGAAATGGGCGGCTCGCAAGCCCTGGCCGATTGGCAATCCGCCAACTTCTACACCCCGGATTCCTTCTCCGCAGCCCTGCGGCGCCAAATGGCCGCCCTCTGGCAACGAGACCAAATCCTGGCCGGGGTTCCGACAGCCGGGGAACAAGTTCACGCTCGCCAGGTTCTCGTCCGCCTGCCGGAAACTGCCGCGGAGATCTTGCGCAAAGTGAAAGCTGGCTCGGATTTTGCAACCCTGGTATGGGATTATGATCCGCTGACCGGAGGGGACCTGGGCTGGTTTAGCCAGGGAATGTTATTACAGCCGGCGGTTGAAGAAGCGGCCTTCAACTTGCAGCCCGGTGAAATCAGTGAGGCCATCCAGAGTGACCTGGGATATCACATCGTGCAGGTGATCGAGCGCGACCCCAACCGGCCCTACCTGCCGGAA
>CALESS010000154.1 GCA_937907495.1 uncultured Anaerolineaceae bacterium | reverse complement strand
TGGCGCCTTCTTTTTGGAGCACCCCATTAATTTTCAACAACCCGATTGGGGCGGACAAGGTCATCCTGGTCTTCGGCAGCCGGCCCAAAGCTCAGACCATCGTCCCGGGCGGTTCCCTCCCGGAAACCCTGGTGGAGGCGCTCAAAGCCCTGGCAGACCCCACCCGCCTGCGGATTTTGCGCCATCTGAGCAGCCAGCCGCTTAACCCCACGGAACTGGCCCACCGTTTGCGCTTGCGGGCGCCTACCGTCATCCATCATCTCAACGCCTTACGGCTGGCCGGGCTGGTTGCCGTCAGCCTGCAGGCAGATGGGGAGCGGCGCTATACATTGCGCCGGGATGTGCTGCAAGAGCATATGCATGAACTAACCGCTTTCATTGATCATCCTCACAATTAACGGAGCAACCATTTTATGACCAAGCCTTCTTTTGGGGCGCGCCTGCGCAATGTGGCCGTCACCTATGTGGAGCGGGTGGGTTCTTTTCACCCGAATGCCCGGCTCTACCTGTTGAATGCCATCATCGCCGGGGCCGCCTTTGGCGTGTACCGCTTGCTTTTTAATTTCTTTGTGCTCTCCATGAATTACGATGAAACCCTGCTCGGTTCGCTCATCACCACCTCCAGCCTCACTGCGCTCATCGTCGCCCTGCCGATGGGTTACCTGGCCGACCGGCTGGGCCGCAAACAATCGCTCTTAATTGGCAATTCGGCGGTGGTGGTGGCAATTTTCGTCATGGTGTTGATGCCCTCCGCGCCGATGTTCATCGTGATGAACATGCTCATGGGCGCCGGGCAATCCATCGCCGGCGTGACCATGGGCCCGTTCCTGATGGAAAATTCCAGCGAAAAGGAACGCACCTACCTCTTCAGCTTTAGCTCCGGGCTGCAAATGGCTTCCGGCTTTGTGGGCAACTGGTTGGGCGGCTATCTGCCCACCTGGATGGGCTCCGCCCTTAACGTCAGCCCCACCGCCACCCCGGCTTATGCCGCCGCCCTGCTGATCGTGGCGGGTGTGGCCGTGCTGGCCATCATTCCGCTGATGCTGATGAAAATGCCCAAACTGCAACAAGACCAGCGCAGTTTGTTTGCTCCGCTCTGGTATCTGCGGGAACATATGGGGACGTTCGGCAAACTGGTGCTGCCGATGCTGCTGACCTCCGTGGGCGCCGGGTTGATCATGCCCTTTATGAACGTCTTCTTCCGCAATGTCTATCACCAACCGGACCCGGTGATCGGCTCCATGTTTGCCTGGGGGTCGCTGGCGATGGGTGTGGGGTTGTTGATCGCCCCGCCCCTGGCTGACCGCATGGGCAAGATTCAACTGGTGGTGGTCACCCAGGCGCTCTCCATCCCCTTCCTGATTCAACTTGGCTTTGCCCCCACCTTTGGTCTGAGCGCCATGGCTTACTACATCCGCCTGGCCCTGATGAACATGAGCGGGCCAGTGTACCAAACCTTCGTGATGGAGCGCGTGGAACCTTCCGCCCGGGCCACCGTGGCCAGCCTGGTGAGCATGGCCAATAACTTTGGCTGGGCATTCAGCCCGATCATCAGTGGAGCAATCCAGGTGCGTTATGGGTTTGGCCCGGCGTTTGCACTGACCATTATCCTGTATGTACTATCCATCTTTTTCTACTGGTACTTTTTCTGGCGCGGCATGGTGGCGCGCCAGCAGGAATCGGTGTTGTAACTTTTCCCCCTCCGCTGCATCCAAAAGGAGGATAAATTAACCGCAAGGAGATTGAACAACATGGAAATGATCATTGATTTTCCCGGCGGCGCCCGGGTTGACGCTCATTTTGGGCCCTATACGGTGATGACCGACCAACCGCCGATGGGCGGCGGAAGCGGTTCTGCACCTACACCGTTTGCCTTATTCCTCTCATCCATCGGCACGTGCGCCGGTATCTACGTGCTGGGGTTCTGCCGCCAGCGCGGCCTGAGCACGGAAGGCATTCGTATCGTGCAACGCGTGAATTCCAACCCCGCCACCGGCATGGTGGGCAGCATTGACCTGGAGATCCAGGTCCCGGCGGATTTTCCGCAGAAGTATTATGACGCCCTGATCAACTCCGCCCGCCTGTGCGCGGTCAAAAAGCACCTGGAGCAGCCCCCGGAATTTAATATCACCACCCGGGTGGCAGGGTAAGCCGAAAAAAAACCACCCGCCCACCGATCCGGGTTGGCGGGACGAACAACCCGTGAGCAATTTGGAAAATTAAAACCCAACAGCGGCCTCATTGAGGCCGCTGTTGTTTTCACCTCTCCCGTTTCCCGACGATGGAGGTTCTTACACTTTTTGAGCCAGGAAGGCTGCGCCTTCCCGCAGGGCCTGGATGTTGAGCGGAATCAAACGTTTGTGGCGTTCCGGGGTATGCTCGCGGATGGCCTGCTCCAGTGCCTCCAGCGGCAGCACCGGCAAATTAGCCAGCAGTCCGCCCAGCAGGACCATGTTGGTCATGCGCTTGTCACCAATCCCTTCGGCTATTTCACTGGCCGGGATGACCACGTTCAGAATATCGCTGCGGGTGACCCCCCGGTTGATCATGGATTGGTTGACCACCAATACCCCACCCGGGCTGACGAGCGGCTCGTATTTATCCAGCGAGGGCAGGTTGAGGGCTATCACTCCGGCGGGAAAACGCACCACCGGCGAGCCAATCTCCTCATCCGAGACGATGACGGTGCAGTTGGCCGTGCCGCCGCGCATTTCCGGGCCGTAGGAGGGGATCCAGGTGGTTTCCTTGCCATATTCCATGGCGGCATAGGCCAGTAATTGCCCGGCAAACAAGACACCCTGCCCGCCAAAACCAGCGATGATAATTTCTTTTTGCATCTTGACCCTCCCTGGGCTAGAACCGGATGGACGTGATGGCCGGATTGACCTTGAAATCGTTCAGCGGGTAGTAAGGCACCATGTGCTCTTCCATCCACTTCAGGCTGTCTTGCGGATTGATCCCCCAGTTGGTGGGGCAGGTGGAGAGCAGTTCCACCATCGAGAAGCCC
>CALESS010000153.1 GCA_937907495.1 uncultured Anaerolineaceae bacterium | reverse complement strand
CGCCCGCATTGCCTCCGAACGCGTCACCTTCCCCATCCGCCTGGCGGAAAAGGACGCCATCCAGGATTCCTTCCACAGCCCGAACGAAATTGATCCTTTCACCATTCCCTTTGGCGATAAAATCGCTTTTCTGCAGGAGATGGATGCCCGCTTGAACCAGCCCGGCGTGTTGCAGCGGGTGGGCGAGTTGATCTTCATGCGCAAGCAAATCATCTTCGTGGATTCGGACGGCAGCCAGATCGAGAAGACCATCATCGAGGCCTTCCCCAGTATTGCGGTGATGGGGGTGGATGCGCAGGGTGTGATGCACCGGCGCACCTTCAGCCCCTCGCGGCAGGGCGCCACCCGCGGCTGGGAGACGGTGGATGAGCAGCTCTTCCACAAGAACGCCGAGCGCATCGTGCGGGAGATGAACGAGGTGGTGGCGGCGGAACCCTGCCCCAAGGATGTGCGCTCGGTCATCCTGTTGCCGGGCATCATGTTCTTGCAGACCCACGAGACGATCGGCCATCCGCTGGAACTCGACCGTATCCTGGGGTATGAGCTGGGCTTCGCCGGGGGTTCGTTTGTCCGGCTGGAGGATTTCGGCAGCCTGCGCTACGGCTCCCCCAAGTTGACCGCCCGCGCCAACGCCACCCTGCCCAACACGCCCGGCAGCTTCGGCTACGATGATGACGGTGTGCCGGCGCAGGATAACCTGTTAATTGACCGGGGCATACTGGTGGGGGCCATCACCGGACGCCAGATGGTGGAGGAGGCCAACGCCCGGGCTCGCAAGCCGATCTTCAACGGCAGCAGCGGCGCCAACCGCGCCACTGCCTTCTACCGGGTGCCGATTGAGCGCATGACCAACATCAACATTGACCCCGGCACAGATGGCACATTGGATGACATCGTGCGCAACACCGAACGCGGCATCATCCTGGATGGCGACAAAAGCTGGTCCATCGGCTCCAACCGGGAGCAGTTCCACTTTGCCACCGATATCGGCTGGCTGGTGGAAGACGGCCAGGTGACCCGGGTGGTGAAGAATTCCACCTACAAGGGGGAGACGGTCAAGTTCTATAACTCCCTTTCCGCGGTGGGCGATGCTTCCACCTGGGAAGTGCGCTATGTGGATAACTGCGGCAAGGGCCAGCCCAACCAGATCATGCAGTTGGGGCATGGCGTACCCGTCTGCCGCTTTGATGATGTGACGATAGGAGAATAACCGTGAAGGATCGCATTTTGCAAACCCTGCGCGAGTTGCGCACATACGCCCTGACGAAAAAAGTTGAAGTTGCCTTCTTCTATCATGAGGAAGACAGCTACCTGATCCGCTTTGCCAATTCTGCCATCTCGCTGAACACCAATGAACACCTGATCCGCCTGGAGATCACGGCTTATGAGGGCCGCAAACGCGCCAGCTACGAGATGATCACCGGGCTGGACCGGCTGGACGAGATGAAGCAAGGGGTGGACCTGGCAGTGGAGATGGTGGAGCACGTCCAACCGTTGAATTATGATCCCACCCTGCCCACCTTCACGGAATCTTTTGTGGATGAAAGCGGATACGATGAGGCGCTGGCCCTGTTGAGCAATGAAGAGCGGCTGGCCTATATCAACCAGGCGGTGGAAGGATTTGAGACCCCTGAAATCCAGCTTTCCGGCATCTTCTCCAACGGGGCCAACACCACGGCGGTGATCAACACCCGCTCGGAGCACGTGTTCTACCATAAAACCTCGGATGCGCAGATCAGCATTGTGCTTTCACACAGCCGGTTGAAGTGGGAAGTGATTGCGGAACGTTCTGCCCAGCGCAAAGCTGACCTGGACCCGGCCAGTGTGCATGCCGACCTGGCTTTCCTGCTGGAGCGCTACCAGACGGAACGACCGGTGCAGCTGCCGCTCGGCAGTTACGATATCGTCTTTGGCCCGGCGGCCATCGGCGACCTGATCAGCATGATGAACTGGGTGGGCATCAGCGGCGGAGCGATGAAGCGTGGCTTCTCCTTCACCAGTGAAGCGCAGCTTGGTCAACGCATCCTCTCGGAGAAGTTCAGCCTGACGGATGATCCCGAACGGCGCGAGACCTTCCCCTACCGGCAGGATTTCATGGGCATGCCGCGGGCATCCTTCCCCATTTTTGCGCAGGGGGTCTTCAAGAGCTACACCTGGTTCCAGGATGATGCGGATGAGTTTGGCGCCCAACCCACCGGCCACACCGTGATGCACAAGAGCCTGGTGGTTGCGCCAGGGGAGGCGGCGGTGCGCACGCTGGCGGAGCTGGCGGCTATGCCGCGCGACAAGGACGTGCTCTACATTCCCTTCTTGCACTATATGAACTTCGTCAACCCCTCCAAGGGGTTGGTTACGGGCAGCTCGCGCTTTGGGGCTTTGCTGCTGAAGAAGGATGGCTCGGTGGAACTGCCCTACAATGTGCGGCTGACCCAGAGCCTGCTGGATTTGTTCGGCGAGAAGGTGGCCTGGCTCTCGCAGGCGCAGGTGGTCAACAATACCTCCTCCAGCTACGGCGCCCGCAACCCGACTGCG
>CALESS010000152.1 GCA_937907495.1 uncultured Anaerolineaceae bacterium | reverse complement strand
TAGCCGTTCCATCTGGGTCATCCTGGGGGTGACGATCTTGCTTTCCATCTTCACCGGGGGGATTAAAACCTACCGGGCGATGTTTATGCAGGTGAAGGAATCCACCTACATTGAGGCGGCCCGGGCCTACGGGGCGCGGGACGGTCGAATCATCTTCAAATACCTGATTCCACGCATGATCCCATTGCTGCTGCCAGGCTTGATTTCTGCGGTTCCTTCCTTCGTCTTCCTGGAAGCTTCCCTGGCATTGCTCGGCATCGGTGATCCCGTCTTGCCTACCTGGGGTAAGATGATTAACGATGCTTATGGGAATGCGGCCCTTTACCGCGGCTGGTATTATTGGATTTTGGAGCCGGCCGTTTTGCTGATGATCACGGGTCTAGGTTTTGCAAGCCTTGGCTTTGCTCTCGACCGCATATTCAATCCACGTTTGCGAGGGGTATAACCATCATGGCTGAACAAAACGTTTTGCGAGTAGAAAATCTAAAATTATATTTCAAAGCTTCCAAAGGCATTGTGCAGGCTGTGGATGGGGTGGATCTGACGCTGACCACCAATGAGGCAGTGGTGATTATCGGTGAATCCGGTTGCGGCAAGTCTTCCATGGCCAAAGCGCTCTTGCGCCTGCTGCCCCGAAATGTCGAGACGTATTCAGGCAGGGTTTACCTGAACGACATGGAATTGATGGGCATGGATGATGAGCAATACCGCAAGGAAATCCGCTGGGTGCGCATGTCCATGGTGCCGCAGGCAGCCATGAACTCCCTCAACCCGGTCCTCAAGGTGGGAGAGCAGGTGGCCGAGCCGATGGTTGTTCACCATGGCGTCTCGAAAGAGGCGGCGCTGGATCAGGCCCGCACCATGTTCTCGCGGGTGGGCGAGCCGGTGGATTTCATCAACCGCTATGCCTTTGAACTCTCCGGTGGAATGCGCCAGCGGGTGGCAATTGCCATGGCCCTGGTAACCATGCCGGACCTGGTCATTTTGGATGAGCCGACCTCGGCGCTGGACGTGCTGACCCAGGCCAACATCATGAACCTGCTCAAACGCATCAAGAAAGAGATTTCCACGAGCTTCATCCTCATCACCCATGATATTGCCACTTCCAGTGAGCTGGCAGACCGAGTGGCGGTGATGTATGCCGGTCAGATTGTGGAAGTGAGCGATTCCTTCCGGTTCTTCTCTGCCCCGCTGCATCCTTATTCGGCCAAGCTGATGGCATCCGTGCCCAAGCTGCGCACCAAGGTGGAGCCGGATTATATTATCGGCCAGCCTCCCAGCCTGATCAACCCGCCCACCGGCTGCCGTTTTGCCGCTCGCTGCCCCAAGCGGTTTGAGAAGTGCAGCGAAGAACCGCCCACTGTGAATAAAGATGGCCGCCTGGTGAAGTGCTGGCTGTATACCTGAGGCAAGGAGAACAATCCATGATTGAAGATCCCAAAGTTATGACCCAGCCCCAGTCTTCCACCGGCGAAGTTTTGCTTTCGGTTGAAGATTTGCATGTCTGGTTTGAATTGCGCCGCTTCGGCTTTGGCCGGGCAGGCTTTGTGCGGGCGGTGGATGGTGTCACCTTCGAGCTGCGGCAGGGTGAAGCGGTGGCCGTGGTGGGAGAAAGCGGCTGCGGCAAATCCAGCCTGATGAAAACCATCCTGGCGATCAATACCCCGACCAAGGGCGATATCGTCTACAAGGGCGAGAAGATGAGCGAATACTCGCGCTCCGAATTGCGGGCCTACCGCTCCCAGGTGGGGTATGTTCAGCAGGACCCCTACGGCGCCCTGCCCCCCTTTATGAACATCCAGACCATCCTGGAAGAGCCGCTCATCATCAACGGTGTCAAGAGCAAGGCGGAACGCCTGGAGCGCATCCACAAGGTGCTGGAAGAAGTGAAGATGACCCCGGTGGATGAATTCCTGCCCAAGTTCCCGCACATGATCAGCGGCGGGCAGCAGCAGCGCATCGTCATCGCCCGGGCCATGATCAACAACCCCAAACTATTGGTAGCCGATGAACCCGTCTCGATGCTGGATGCCTCGGTGCGGGTCGAAATCCTCAAGCTGCTGCGCGGCTTGCAGGAAACCCACGAGCTGGCGGTGATTTACATCACCCACGACCTCTCCACGGTGCGCTACTTCTCCGAATACATCTTCGTGATGTATGCGGGTGAAATTGTGGAGAAAGCCCGGATGGATGACCTGCTGGCCCATCCGCGCCACCCCTATACCCTGGCGCTGTTGGCAGCTACCTCCGACCCGGACCCCAAGAACGTCAACGAATTCCAGGAGGTTCCACCCGGTGAACCGCCCAGCCTGGTTAAGCCCCCGGCTGGCTGCCGGTTCCATCCGCGCTGCCCGCACATGATTGAGGGCCTGTGCAATGTGGATCGTCCGCCGGAGTTTGAGGTTCTGAAAGATCACAAGGTTTCTTGCTGGTTATTTAAAGATGAGCAGATTAACGCCTAAACGATTGATGCTGATTGGCACGGGTTTGATGCTTTTGGGCGTCATCTTCCCGCTGCTGATGGTCATCCAGGTGATTGAA
>CALESS010000151.1 GCA_937907495.1 uncultured Anaerolineaceae bacterium | reverse complement strand
TTTAATCACGGCATATCCCAACCTGGAGATGGCCGTCGAGGCGATGAAGAATGGTACCCAAGACTTTCTTTCCAAGCCGGTTGATTTTGCCCGCATGGTGGAAGCCGTCCGGCGGTCTGTGGAGCTGGTGGAATTGCGCCGTGAGTTGCAGCTAGCCCGGCAGACTCGCCAGGCGCAGATGGATTTTGTGCCCGGAAAAAGCCCGGCGATGCAGCAATTATTGAAGGATGCCCGCCGGGTGGCGGAGGCTTCGGTGTCGGTGATCATTAATGGGGATACGGGGACGGGCAAGGAAGTTTTAGCCCACTTCATCCACCAGGTGGGGCCGAGAGCCAAAAAGCAATTTGTGGATGTGAACAGTCCAGGCATCCAACCTACCATGATTGAAGCCGAATTGTTCGGGGCGGAACCGCATGCGTATACAGATGCCTCTGCCAAGCGGAAAACCGGCCTGATGGAACATGCCGATGGCGGGGTGCTATTCTTTGATGAAGTGGCTGTAATGCCAATGGAAATGCAGGTGAAATTGCTGCGGGCCTTGGAGGAGCGTTCCTTCCGGCGGCTAGGCGGCTTGACACCCGTGAAGGTGGACGTGCAGTTGATTGCCGCCACCAACCGGGACCTGCATGCCATGATTGAGGCCGGCACTTTTCGCTCGGATTTGTTTTACCGCCTGCACGTGGTAGATTTACGAATTCCGCCGCTCCGTGAGAGGCGGGAGGACATTCCCGAACTGGCTGGCTTTTTTCTGCGGCGATTCAATCAGCAGAAGGGCATCCAGATTATGGATGTCACCTCCCGGGCGATGGATGCCCTGGTGGCCTACCGCTGGCCGGGGAATGTGCGCGAGCTGCGCAATGTCATCGAGCGGGCAACCATCTTCTGTGATGACGAGGTGATTGATGTAAATCATCTACCCGCGGATGTAGTTCACCCGGTACCATAATCTCATTGGCATACATCTTGCATCGTAGCCTTCTGATAGATCAAAATCAGGAGGCTACGATGTTTATTTCGCAATTACTTTCCAATCCACATGATTTCCTAATGATGATGGCGGTAAGCCTGTTTGGTTTGGGCTTGTTGACGATTTCCATCGGTATTTGGATGCTGGTGAAGCGGGTGATCGGAAACGAATTGAAGCAGATCAGCCAGCAGACAACCCGCCTGGCGCAAAAGGGTCTCACCGAGGATATCGCCGGGCTGGTGGGCAATGCCGGGCAGTTGGTGGAAGCCTTGAATTCCCTCGCCAAAACAGCCTCCGGCATCGGCATCTTTTTGAATTTAGCCGGTTTCCTGCTGGTACTAGCCTCATACTACATCGTCTTGCAGATTCGCTAAACCCGACCCACCACAGCCAGAGTCAGCCGTCCAAGGAGTTACCATGCAACCAGTTGAATGGATGTTAAGTCTTCAGAATAAGATTTCCACGGAGAAAGCCCGAATGCTGGTACGGGCTTTTATCCATGAGCCACTGGTCATCGGGGCGATGCAGCAGGATGGGTTTCTGGAGGAGGTTTTCCAACGCGGAGAAGCCGGAAGTGTTGCGGACCTGGCATTAGCTGCCATGGATAACCCATTGCGGGCGGCGGAATTGAGAGAAGCAGAGTTGCGCCCGATCCCGGTGGCATTGCGCGCCAGTGCGCTGCAAATATACGAATTCACTCACAAGACCCTGACAGCTCCCGCTAACCTGGAGGAAGCTGGATTGCTGGCCCTTGCCTTGCGCGAACGATACCGGATGACAAAGGGCTGGCACGGGTTGGTGAATGAATTGACCCAGGGTGAATTAAGTGCAAAACCCGGGCTGGCGTATGAAATTTGGAAGACCCCGCTGGCCTGTCTCTTTCAGATGGTGCCGGATGGGCTGGAGTTGTGCCAGACGCTTGTGCCGCGTCAAAAATTACAACCGGGTGCAAGATGGGTTTCACACATCCTGCTTTCCAACCCGCTGGAGGAAAGCGAACAAGCCCGCCTGTTCACCTTGCTGATGCGGAAGGTATCCCCAGTTCATCAGACAGCCTGGTTGCGGGAGTTGAGCCTGGCAGGGGAGGCCGAGCTGGTAATGGAAATCAGCCGAGAATTGTTAGCCAGCACAATGCCCCTGGTGGAGAAAAACACTCCCCTGGCAGGCCCGGCCCAACGAGTTGTTGATGAGGTGTTGAGACAAGCCCTGGAATTGCAACACCTGGCTGAACTCTACCAGTTGAATGGACAGGTGGAAGAAGCAGAGCAAACCTTCCTGCAGGTGCAACGACTTTCAAAGACATGGCTGGCAGGCATCCATATCCAACTGGCGGGTGTTTCCCTCCAGGGCGGAAAGAACGACCAGGCCCAGAATCACGCTGCGCTTGCCCACTCTCTGAGCGCCGGCGATGAAGCCACCAGCAGCGATTTGATGTTGTGGCCGGGTGCGGGCTGGCAACCGCCGCTGGAATGGGCTGAGAGCGAGACCGTCAACCAACATCCCCTGGCAAATATGTTGCGGGCAGAGGAATTGGGACGCAATGGTAGCCTGGCTGCCGGGCAGGCGGTCGCAAAAGAAGCCCTGGAAAAATGGTTGGAGGATCTGATAAATGATCCGCTCCGGCAAGACTTTCTCTATGCCACCGAATGGAAACCCGAGCGGTTTACCGTGGCTTTTATTGACCTGGGATTGGAAGAGGAAGCGATTTCATTCGCCCGGGCGGCATTGCTGCAAAAACCGGGGAATGAGGTATTGGCGGGCGTGTTGATTGACCTGCTGCAAAAACGGGGAGACCTGGAGGCCGCCCTGGAAGTGGCGGCAGTGCTGGCAAGCCTTCACCCGGCTTCCGTGGGGTTACAGCGCGGGCAGGCCAAATTGTTGAATGCAACTCAACGCTGGCTGGAAGCCTATTCTGCCTGGAAACGCACCCTGGAGCTGGCTTTAACCCCGGAGGTGGATGATTGGCTGGGGTTATCTCAAGCCTCGCTGGAGGCCAGGGATTATAGCCTGGCAGTCGAATTGTGTGAGAGGGTGTTGGAGCGGGATGAAAACCATGGCATGGCCAATGGAATGCTGGGGAGAGCGCTTTTGAAGAGCGGTCAACCCCAGGCGGCTGTGCCAGTATTGATTAAGGCGGCTGCTATTTGTCCAGAATCCACCCAAGCCTGGTTGGACCTGGCAGAAGCCTATCGCAGTATTGGCGACAGCCAAAAAGTGTTGGAAACACTGCGGGCCGCCGCCCTTTCCGTTATGGACTCCGTGGAGATTTACCTGGGATTGGGAGAAACCTGCCTGGAAGCGGGTTTACAGGTGGAAGCCCTGCCGGCGTTCCGTAAAGCCGCCCAATTAAAGCCGGATTCCGAACAGGCTGCCATTCAACTCAGCAATATTTTGTTTTCGTTGGGGCACCTGAGCGAGGCGCAGGCGGTGGTTCTCGCTGCCCGGCAGGGCTGGCCGGAGAACCCTGAACTGGCGTTTATCCATGCCAGAATTTGCCTGGAATTAGGGGACCGCTCAACCGCATTACAAGCACTTGAAATATCCCTGCTGACCGAAAAACCTGAGGTGGAACGCTATACGCTGCTGGCAGAAACCTTGATGGAAGGCATCCCCCTGGGCACGCCAGTTTGTGCGGAGAACCAGAAGGCGGTGGAACGGGCAACCCAAGTGGTGGAAACCGTTTTGACCTGGATGCCAGATCACGAATTGGGAATGATCCTGGAGGGAGAAATCCAACTGGCGAGGGGAGAAAACCAGGCCGCTTATGATACGTTCAGCCGATTGAGCGAAAACAATCCATCGCAGGGGAATGCCGGGATCTGGAGACTGCTGGCGGGGTTGGGGTTGGCAGCCCTACGCACCGGAAAGGTGGACCTGGCGCTTTCCGCGCTGCAGGATGCCATCTTGATTCAACCGCAGATGATCAGCCTGCATCGTCTGCTGGCGGAGGCTACCATTCAAGCACACCAGAAAGTGGAAGGCCTGCAGCGAGCCCGGCTGACCTTAAAAATGGCTGCAAATGATGAAGAAAACTTACTCTGGTTTGCCGAACTAATGATGCAGGCGGATGAGACGGCTGAGGCGATCACCGCCATGCAGGTGCTCACACAAATGGCACCGGAACGGGCCGACCTGTGGCTTAAACGGGCCGGGATGGAAGTCGAAAATGGTGACCTGGCCGCGGCTCAATTCTCGTTGCAAACCCTGCTGGCATTGAGCGATCTCAAACATGATCAGTACCGGCTGGCCGCGTTGACTTATTTGCGAATGCAAGATCAGACCGCAGCCATGGCCTGCCTGGACCTGGCAGCAGAGAACAGCGGGGAGGTGACCACCAGTTTCCTGCTGGAAATGACCTGTCTCAATTTCCGCCTGGGAAGATTGGAAATGGCTGTCGAGAACTGCCTGCGGGTGACCAGCGCCATCCCCACGGATGGTATTTTGCAGGTGCTGCTGGCGGACTTGTTGTGCGGGTTGGGGAACTGGACGCAAGCCATCACCAGCCTGGATCGGGCATTGGAAATTTGGGAAAACGGACACCGCACCGGGGAGATTGGCCGCTGGCAACTGCTGGTGAATTCCGGGTGGATGCGGGGGGAATGGCTCAATAGCGCCAACCGCCTGGGAATGATCAGCCTGCGGAAAGCCCTGATCTATCAGCGGTTGAACGAAATTGACCTTGCCGAGCAGCACCTGGAATTGGCGCTCCAGCAGATGGAAAATCACCTTCCAGCGGTTTACCTGGCGGTTGAATTTGCCCTGGCAAAACACGACCTGGAACGAAGCACAACTTTGTTGGAGGGCCTGAACAACGCCAACCCAGAGTTCAAGGGGCTGCAAATTGAAAACGCCTACCAGGGCGGTTATGAAGCCACGGCAGACCAGTTGTTACGGACTGCGATGATTGATTATCCCCATGATTTCAGGCTGCGGATATTGCAGGTGCGGCAGCTCAATCGAAAATTCGATTGGGTGGCAGCCAACAGCCTGTTCGATCGGTTGTTCCTGGAATATCGGGAGCGCAAGGAAATCCTGGGTAGCTGGCAGATTCCGCAGACTGAATTAATGATCCACCTGGTACAGCGTGGGGATTTACTGCGCCTGGCAGACCTGGCGCTCGATTTGCGCCGCTGGGAAGTTGCGCTGGAACTGGCAGAGGAATGCGTGCGAGTGCTAGGAGATGCAGAGGCACAATTGAAACTGGCGAAAGTGCTCACCGTATGTGCCGAGCAACAACGGTTGTATCAAGAGATCAACATCAGCAGCCACGCACCGGGGATTGGCGCACTTTCAGAAGAGCGAAGAAATCAATTTGAACTTGCCATGCAGAAAGCCGGGCTGGAAAGCTATCAGCATGAGAACTTGCGCTGGTTTAGGCGCGGCCGGCTGGCATTCCAGGAGGGTTTGGAGCAAATTGCAGAGCTGGCAAGCGTGGCGGATAATTCCGCCGATACGGTGGCGGTGATGGCTGCCCTGCGGAGAAACAATAACCTGGAAGGTGTGCAAGACCTTTCCGGGCAATATCCGCACCAGCCTGACGTGCTGGCAGAGTTGGCGCTGGCACAAATGGCGGCGGATGCACCTGCGGCGCAACAAACCGCGCAACACCTGGCAGAAATTAACCCATCTGACCCGGTTCACCTGGGGGTGCTGGCGTTGATTGCCGGGCGAAACCAGGATTGGACGATTGCCCTGGGAGCGCTGGAGAACGCATTGCAAATCTGGCAAGACGAAGCCGAATGGCATGCCTGGGCGGCGGAAATGGCCGATCAGGTAAATGCCAGCCGGGCTGCCCTTTCGCACTGGGAACAGGCTGTAGCGCTGGAACCGAAACGGCTGGGGTTCATCCTGGCATTGGGAAGAGCCTACAACCTCAACAAACTGTATCCCAAGGCTGTAAGTGTTCTCAAGCGGGCGGCAGAGATTACCACCCAGCATCCGGAAATTTGGCTGGAGCTATCCCGGGCGTTGCAGGGAACGGGGGAATATAGTGAGGCGTTGGAGTGCGCCGGTAAGGCGGCTGATTTGCTGCCGGAAGATACACTGCCTCTGATCCTCAGCGGAGAAATTGCCCTGGCGATGGGTAAGTTGGAGTGGGGGTTTGCTTACGGGCAGGACGCTTACAAAATCACCAACCGGGATGAAAAAGTGGTGTTGTTCCTGGCGCAGGTGCTGGAAAAACGTGGCAAACCAGCCGAGGGGTTGGCCCTGATCGAAAAATCCCTGGCGAATGTGGTGCAAAGCGACGCTTTGGTCTATGAAGAAGCCCGGTTGATCCGCAGAATCCATGGGGCGAAGGCAGCGCTGCCCGTGCTGGGGCGGCTCGTGAACGAGAAACCTGGTTCCGTGGAGGCTTTGAGCCTGCTGGCCCAGGTACAGGCTGATTGTGGGGACCTGGCTGCGGCGGAAAAATCTGTTCGCAAGGCTTTGGAAATCAACCCGGAGGACCCGGAGACCAACTTGCTGCTGGGGCGGCTGCTACACAAAGCCGGGCAGTTGGACCAGGCCGTCATCTACCTGAAACTTGCCACGACTAGCCCGGATCACTCCATTGATGCCTTGATGGAGCTTGGACGGGTGTACCAGGCGCGGCGGGAATTCCAGGCTGCAATGCAAATGTATCAACAGGCCATCATGCACTCTCCACAGGATCATCGGCCGTACCTGGCGGCCGGGGCCGTGTTGCGGGAAGCAAAAGATTATCGGGCTTCCGAAGCCATGTTCCGGCGGGCGGCAGAATTAGCCCCCGGGGATGTCAATATCCAACGCCAGTTAGGCGCAGTAGCAGCCTTAAACCTGGTCTATGAATCGCAGGAGGTCAAGTTCTCCTATGGACAACATTAATTATCAATCCATTGGCCTGAGTGGCGGTTATGACCGCAAATCTTTCTTAACCCTGTTGGATACCGCCTTGCAGGTGAAATCCTGGCGGTTCGCACGGCAAGGATCCTTGCTCTGGCTGGCTGTATACCCGGGTGACCTGGATGTGCGGTTGCGCCTGGCCAAGGCCCAGGCCGGGGAGGGCCGGAGCGGGGCGGCGATCGGCCTGCTGGAAGAGCTTTGCCGGATGGATCCGGAATTTGTGCCGGCCCAAACCAGCCTGGCGGATGAATACTTGAAGAGCGGTCAGCCGGAAAAAGCCGCCGAAACCTGGGCGCTGGTTTCCGCCCTGGGGAGTGGCATTCCAGAGCCCAAGCTGCCACAGTGGGCCATTCACCTGGGGAACGCCTACCGTTACTTCGGGCAAGGTGAACTGGAACAGGCGGGCAACGAAGTCCACATAGTACTGGGCGAGAGGGCGGATTTGCTGCTGGCGGCGGTGCTGCATTTGCGCATCACCCGGGCGGCAGGAGACCTGCGAACGGTGAACCGCCTGGCATCCATCTACAAGGAGCGTTGGCCGGAGACGTTGATTTTCTTATTGGCCCTGGCAGAGGCACAAATGGAACTGGGGGATGAAGCGCGCGCCGTGGCTTTTATCCACCAATGCGTGGCGCGGGATTCCGCCGGACAGGCAGCCATCCGACTGTGGGGAAAGACGCACCGCTACCGCTCTCTTTGGCCGGAGCGCATGGAAGCCAAATTCGAGCTGGTAATTCCTGCTGAAGTAGCCGGCCCGCTTGGTCTGAACCGGCTGGTGGATGGGAAATCCAGCCCACTGGCTACTGCGGTAGATGGCGGGATGGCAGAAGAAGGGACAGCTTCCCTTCAATATGCCGGGATGACCGAAGCGGAAGGCACGCAAATGATCGAGAGCAAGGCCGCCCGCATCCGTGCCGGACTCCAGACGGATGAAGTGACGCGCGCGGCGGAAGAATCTTTTGAAAAATTGGCCAAGAAAATGAAAAAGCCCGCCCTGGGCAAGGTGGATGGACGCTTCCCCTTGTATGTGCTCTTTTCCACCCGCACAGGTTTGGAGCAACAATATGGACCGCAGACGGCCTCCGCCCTGGAACAGGAAATGAAGAAACTGGCTGCCGCGGTCGCAAGGCGGCCCGGATGGGGCAGCCTTGTATATTTCCCGGATGATGCTTTGATGACCGGCCGGCTGGGATTGAAAGCAGTGGATGGTATTGACCCCTGGAAGTTGAAACTGGCCCTGGTGGACTTGGACCAGGCCCTGGGCCGGAAGGGTCAGCGGATTGGAGCGGTGGTGATCGTTGGCGGTGATGAAGTTGTTCCGTTCCATAAATTACCCAACCCGACGGATGACAGCGATGCAGAAGTGAATTCCGATAACCCATACGCGACCCTGGATTCCAATTACTTTGTGCCGGAATGGCCGGTAGGCCGCCTGCCTGGCGAGGTCGGCCCGGATGCGGGCTTATTAATTGAGCAATTACGGAAAGCTGCCCGGTTCCATTCCGCCCAAACCTATCAGCCTGTGCGCTGGTGGAGATTACCCTGGAGCTGGCTGCAGCAAATTCAACCCAAAAAAGCCAAGAGCAAACCCCGCCAGCCTTTCGGTCTGACGGCCGCGGCCTGGCAGCGATCCTCGCAAGAGGTGTTCCGGCTGAATGGATTGAAACGCACGCTCATCGCCTGCCCGCCCGAGGGAACAGAAACCGTGGACCCGGAAGACGTCAGCTCGGCTTTGATCGGATATTTCAACCTGCACGGGTTGGAGGATGGCGCAGAATGGTTCGGCCAACGGGATCCGATGGATGCGGGTACAGCAGGAAATGATTACCCGGTTGCCCTCAGCCCGCACAATTTGATTAAGAACGGTTCAGCACCGAAAGTGGTCTTCAGCGAGGCCTGTTATGGCGGCCTGGTCAGCGGAAAGCGGGAGGCGGAAGCAATCAGCTTGCGGTTCCTTTCGATTGGGTCACAGGCAGTCGTTGGCTCCACCTGTGTGGCGTATGGCTCGGTGGCTGCCCCATTGATTGGGGCGGATCTGCTGGGCGGCCTGTTCTGGAAGCACTTGCAAGATGGGCTAACGGTGGGCGAAGCGCTGATGCAGGCCAAGATAGACCTGGTGCGGGAGATGAGCCGCCGGCAGAGCTTCCTGGATGGTGAGGATCAAAAGACCCTGATTTCGTTCATCCTTTATGGTGATCCCCTGGTGAGCCTGCTCGGATACCAGAAGGGCAGCCGAAGTTTGCCGCGCTTCCGCAGCCATGCGAAAGTTGCCACGGTATGTGACAAGCCGGATGGTGACCTGGTGGAGATGGATTTATCCAGCGAGACGATGCAAGTCGTAAAGCGGGTGGTGGAGCCTTACCTGCCCGGTTTCTCCGCAGAGGATATCAGCGTAACTCGGCAGCACCTGACGCATGCCGGGCGGCGGATGGAGAAGGCCGAGACCGCCAGTGTGGATAAGATAAACCCGGGGACTGGCACCGAGCGGATGGTCGTAACGGTGACCAAGCAGGTGCAGATCGGCGTGAACCGGCACCATCGCTTTGCCCGGCTGACCTTCAACGCCAGGGGAAAAGTGGTGAAGATGGCGCTCAGCCGCTAACAAGGTATGCTACAATGAGCGGATGAGCTTTGAGCAAATCTTCTTTCTGATGGGGGGCTGTGCATCGGTTGGATTATGCATCCTGATTGCGGCCTTCATCATATTGAAAAAACGAAAAGACAAAACACCGGGCGATTGATCCATCACCCGGTGTTTTTAGTTCTAGAAGCTAATCTGCCTGTAAGATGTGAGCCAGGATGTTGGAGCCTGACCCGCCGATGTTTTGGGCCATACCGATGCGGGCATTGGGCACCTGTGCTTCACCGGCCTCGCCGCGTAACTGGCGGGTGACTTCAACAATTTGGTACATTCCAGTCGCACCGACGGGGTGGCCGCGGGCTTTCAAACCGCCCAGCGTGCAAATCGGAATGCGGCCGGTGGGTAAAATCTCTCCATCCAGGGCCAGGCGGGGAGCCTGGCCGCGTTCGGCAAAGCCGGCGGCCTCCAGGGAAAGGGCTGCCATGATTGTAAAGGCATCGTGTAATTCAAAAAGGTCAATATCTGCCGGGGTGAGGCCAGCCTGGTTGTAGGCAGCCCGGGCGGAAAGTTCCGCGGCTCGCAGCCAGAGTGGGTCGCGCCGGCCATGGATAGCGATCGAGTCAGTGGCGGCTCCGGAGCCGATGACCCGAATGCGGGGACGACCGGGGATGGAGCGAACCTGATCGGCAGGTACCAGGATGGCAGCCGCTGCACCATCGCCCATGGGAGAGGCATCCATGACACAAATCGGATCCGCCACCATGGGGGATTTGCGAAATTGCTCCTCGGTGATGGGCTGGTGAAAGCGGGCATAGGGATTGTGAACAGCGTTGGCATGGGCGTTAATGGAGAAAGGGGCAAAGCTGATCTTGTCCCAGCCATATTCTTCCATGTAGCGGCGCATGACGAGTGCATTCAGGGCAATAAAGGAAAGACCCATATCCAACTCATAATCGGCATCTGCGGCGGTCGCAAGCTGAGCGGTAATCTCCCCGGCGGGTGAATCGGTCATCTTCTCCACCCCGGCAGCAATGGCGACATCCACTTCCCCCGAAGCCACCGCCATGAGCGCAGAGCGAAAGGCTGCCGCGCCGGAGCTGCAGGCTGCTTCCACGCGCACGGCTTCGGCAAAGCGCAAACCCACCCAATCGGCTAGGTACGCCCCCAGGTGTTGTTGATGGCTGGCCGAACCGGAAATCATATTGCCGAGATACAGGGCATCTGCGGTCTGCACACCGGAATCTTGCATGGCGGCCAGGATGGCATCCCCGGCAAGCTCGCGCAGGGATTTCTCCCATTGTTCTTCGATTTTGGTCTGTCCAATTCCTAACACAGCAACAGGTCGCATTTTGATCCTTTCATGAACCCGATAAGATGGCTGATTTGAATTATACGCCGGGGAACCATCAATAACTATCAAAAATTGTTTTGAGTATGATCCATGAATCCCGGATTATAATCAGGAAATTGCGGAGGCCGTTTGAAGCATTTCGGATTGGTAATTTTTTTGATTGCAGCAGGCGGATTGAGTGGCTGTCAGGCTGGAGGTGCGGTTATTACCCCCGCCCCCACGTCTATTGGGGTTCCAGCCCAGCCCAGCGCAACCACCGCGTTGAGTCCGACGACAACCCGTACGGCAACCGAAGTCACCCCCATTCCGGAGATCACCTACTGGTTCGACGATTCCATCCCGGCGGCGGTACAGATGTGGGTCTGTTTTCCGCCGAATATTCACACCGCCCCAAGCCGCAGTCAGGCAACGGTGGTTTTATCCCGCAGCGGCGGTGAATTAGCCTATCGGCGAATCTACGGGCTGGCAGGGCGTTTTGATCTGCTGGTGGATGGTTTGAGCCTGGCGGACGTGAAGGCGGCCTGGCAGGGTTCCGGGCCCTGGAAGCTTGGAATGAGCCGGGAAACCTATGAAGTGTTTGCAGTGGATTGGGGAGAAACCTCTGGGGTGCTATTGATCAATGAGCCGGCTGAGCTGGCGCGCCAGGTGTGGCGTGAACCCTCGCTCCTGGTGCTGTTGCCATTTGAGGAGATTGTGCCGCAGCTCAAAGTACTGCGGGTGGATGGAAAATCGGTGCTGGACAAGGAACTGGATGTGACGATTTACCCACTGCGGGCGGATTACTTCTGGCAGGGTGAGGATGGGATCCTGGGACAAATTTCCGCCAGTTGCCGGGTTGGCAGCAACCGTAATCCAGATTTGATGACCGATGTTCTGCTGACGGGCGTCTCGGCTTTAACCCGGGGAACGGCTGCCCGGATGGCGGAGGAAGGAATACTATACCCGGCTGGCGATATTTTGGCCTGGCTGCAAAGTGCAGATATTACGCATATCAGCCATGAAGTACCCTTTTATGAGGATTGTCCGGCACCGCTGCCCATCCGGGCGGGGGGCCGATTCTGTGCCCAACCGGAATTTATGGAGTTGTTTACCTATGCCGGGGTAGATGTGGTGGAGCTGACAGGCAATCACCTGAATGACTGGGGGCGGGAGGCTTTTGCCGGTTCGCTTCAAATGTATGAACAGGCCGGGTTGCAGGTCTTTGGCGGCGGGATGAACACCGAAGCCGCCCGCCAGCCGTTATTGATCGAGCATCACGGCAATCGGCTGGCTTTCCTGGGGTGTAACGCCACCGGTCCAGAATCGGATTGGGCGACAGAGACAGAACCGGGCTCAGCGCCATGCGATTTGGAATGGCTGGCAGTAGAAGTCCAACGGCTGCGGAGTGAAGGGTTCTTGCCCATCGTGACTTTCCAGGGTTTCGAAGTTTGTGATTACCGCCCTCATTCCAGCCAGCGGGTATTGGCTGACCGCATGGTTGAGGCGGGGGCGGTGGTGGTGAGCGGAAGCCAGGCGCATTGCCCCCAGGCTTACCGGCTGGAAGATGAGACGTTTATTCATTACGGGCTGGGCAATTTTTGGTTCGACCAGGTGGATTGGATTACAAAACAGGAATTGCTGGACCGTTATATTTTTTATGACGGACGGCATTTGAGCACCGAGGTTCTGACTGCCTGGCTGGAAGAAGGTGCCCGGCCGCGGCCGATGCAACCGGAAGAACGAAAAATCATCCTGGAGAAGGTTTTCAATGCGAGTGAATGGTAAAGTTTCAAAGTTCTGGTTGGAAATAGTCATTCTGTTCAGTATTCTGGCTGGCTGCCAATCCGTTCCGCCTCTCAGCCTCCCGTCACAAACTGCCCCATTGGGGGTTGAAACGCCGCTTCCGAGCCAGACGCCGTTTCAGCCCCAGGTTCCCACCCGGCAGATTGTTACGCTGACGCCGACCCCGGTTCCACCCGTCAAATTAGGCTTACACCCGGGCGTTCCGCAGAATCTGCGGCAAGGGATTCAACCAATCGAGGGGATGCAATGGGCGGCGGAGGGTGAGAGCGCGGATCTATGGCTGGTGCCGGATAGATCCAACTCTGAGGGCAGCGCAAGCTGGGTGTTTGCACTGGCAGCACCGTTTTCCACACTGGAAGATGAAATAAACAGCCAGGCCTTGCTGAGCCTTTGGAAGGGAGAAGCAGTCGAGGGATGGGAGGATGAAAAACTCTACCTGACGGAAACCACGCGGGCGATGCTGGAGCGTGTGTGGGGGGAAGGTTCGGTTGATAAATTGCGTATAGTCAATGATTCGCATGAGATGATGGAGCTGGCCTGGGGCGATCAACCGGCTCTGGCGATCCTCCCGTTTGAGGAACTTGAACCGCGCTGGAAGGTGCTGCGGATTGATGGTCTTTCCCCGTTGCAGCAGGAATTTCCAACGGAGGATTATTTTCTGACGGTGTATTTTCACTGGGAAGGCGAAACGACCGCGGCCATTTTGCCCCCTCTGCCGGCTTCCAACCGGTTGGAGGAGAAGATGACGGTCATTACCATGACCGGGGTGACAGCATTGACCCGCGCCACCGGTTTTATGATGGATAAATACGGCATTCTGTATCCGGGTGAAGATATTCGAGATTGGATGCGCGAGGCTGATTTTACCCACGTCAGCAACGAGGTATCTTTTCACCCAGACTGCCCGGCGCAGGACCCCAACTACGTGTTGCTGCGCTTCTGCAGCCGGCCGATCTATATTGATTTATTGGAAGATGTGGGGGTGGATATTGTGGAGCTGACCGGGAACCATCTGATGGACTTTCGTCCGGAGGCGCTGCCACTCAGTATGGAGATGTACCGTGAGCGGGGATGGTACACTTTCGGCGGTGGGGAGAACCTGGAAATTGCCCAACAGCCGGCCCTCCTGGAACACAATGGCAATGCCTTTGCCTTTGTCGGCTGTAACCCGGCTGGGCCGGGCGGCGATTGGGCCGGGCCGGGGAATGCGGGCACGCAACCCTGTGATTGGGATGCTTTTCGCCAGCAGATTCGGGATCTAACCGCCGAAGGGTATTTGGTAATTGCCACATTGCAATATGGCGAGTCGTATTCAGCCATCCCCGGACCGCAGCAGGTGGCGGATTTTCGTTCTCTCTCGGAGGCGGGGGCAGTGATTGTCAGTGGCTCGCAAGCCCACTACCCGCAGGCGTTTGATTTTCTGGACGGGAAGCTGATCCATCATGGCCTGGGTAACCTGTTTTTTGACCAGATGGATTATCCGGTGGTGGGAACGCGGCGGGAATTCCTGGATCGGCATGTGTTTTATGAGGGCCGGCATATCAGCACGGAATTGTTGACTGCCATGCTGGAAAATTACGCCCGTCCCCGGCCGATGACCGCGGAGGAAAGAATGAATTTCCTGCGGGATATCTTCAAAGCCAGTGGATGGTAAAATCGGGAAGAGGTGAAACGATGAGCAAAATATTCGATATTTCGTTGACCATCCGGCCTGGGATGGTTGTCTGGCCGGGTGACCCGGCGGTGGAGCTGCGCCGCTTGAGTAAAATTGAGGAGGGTGATAACTGCAACGTGTCCTTCTACTCCAGCAGCGTTCATGCGGGGACGCATGTGGATGCGCCGTATCACTTTTTGGCGGAAGGTAAAACCATCGAAACCTTACCACTGGAGGTGCTGGTTGGACCGGCGCAGGTTGTGCAGCTCCCAGATGAAGTGGAAGAGATTACCGCGGCCGTACTGGATACCGTTAAATTCATGCCGGGCGTGAAGCGGGTGCTGTTTAAGACCCGCAATGTGCATATTCGGGCCAGCGGCAAGGATGAGTTTGATTCCACGTTTGTAGCCGTCAGCGCGGATGGAGCGGAATGGTTGGTGAATCATGGCGTCCAATTGATGGGGATTGACTATCTATCGGCCGCGCCGTTTTCGCAAAGCCGCCCCCCCCACGAGGTGTTTCTGAAAGCCGAGGTAATTTTACTGGAAGGAATCAACCTGGACCAAGTGGAGCCAGGTTTGTATACACTTTATTGCCTGCCGCTAAAACTGGCCGGAAGTGATGGTGCCCCGGCCCGCACCATCCTGATCCAGGATTAACCAGGTGTGATGAGCGTATAGCCACCTTCCACCACAATTACCTGGCCGCAAATCATGGCTGCGGCTGGGGAGCACAGGAATGCAACCACTCCTGCCACGTCCTCTGGGGTCACCAGGCGACCGGCGGGAGTGTTTTTGATGGCGTTGGGAATGGTATCTGCCTGGCTTAAGGAGGCAAAGTGCTGGAGCGCATCCGTGAGAACGAGACCGGGGGAGACCGCGTTGACCCGGATGTTCTGCGGGGCCAATTCTACGGCCAGGTAGCGGGTGAGAGATTCCAGGGCAGCTTTACTGGCGCCAACGGCAATATAATCTGGCAGAACGCGCTGGGCGCCGGGGCTGGAAATGGTCACCATGTGACCACCGCCGCGGGCGACCATTAGAGGTTGGGCGCGCTGGGCTGCGAAGAGAAAAGCCCGGGCATTGACGGTCATCGTCCAATCCCAGCCGGTGGGTTTTTGCAGCATCCCGGGGCGATTGAAGCCGGAGGCAGCATTGCTGATGAGGATGTCAAGGCCGCCAAATTCACCTGCCACCTGCTGAAAAAGATCATCAATGTCTTCCAGCTTGGAAATGTTGGCCTGCACCACCAGGGTTTTGCGTCCCATGGATTGGATCAGGGCGGCAGTCTCTTCGGCGGGTTGTTGGTTACGGACATAGTTGATGATAATGTCTGCGCCATCGGCAGCCAGGCGCAGGGCAATCGCTCGCCCGATGCCGCGGCCGGAACCGGTGATGAGTGCAATTTTACCTGTCAGAGGGAGGGGGTTGGTCATCATTTGCCTCGAGGGGATGAAGATCAAATTGGATTGGAAAGAATAAGCTTTCCAGGGTGGATTGCGATGGATCAGGCAGCGATTTCACCAGGAGGGCGTCAATGTGCTGCGTGCGGGTGCGTACATCTTCCACGTTGATTCCCTGGCAACAGGCAGGGAAAGGTTCCAGCCAGCGCAATGCCCGCTGGAAAAGTTTGTGAGCGCCCGGGAAGTTGCCCCGTTGCAGGTGATAGAACCCCACTCCCACCTGGAGGATACCGCGGTAGAGTTCGCGAATCGGTGCCGTTTCAGCCCGCCAGGCGGTTTCCAGGAATTCATGCGCTTCAAAATAATCACCGGCATTGAAGAGCTGCAACCCGCGCAGGGCAGCCGCCGGAAGAGGCACATTTGCCAGGGGATCTATAAGATTGTTCTTCATGATAGAAGAATTATAAAAGATGGATGACCCTCCGGCAAGAATTGCCTGAAGATCACTTTTCGGATGGAAAAAGAGTGATAGGATAGGATTGTAAGACGGTGGTATGTTCCCTGCATGCCAGATTGAGGGACAAAGCCGGGCAATATTACTCAACAGGTGAGGTGGAGATGCTCGAAATTCCAGACGATCAAATCTTGCCATTGGCAATGAAGCATAATTTTTGGACATGGTCAGCCCAGAGCAAGGTCAGCCCCATCCCGATTGAGCGGGCAAAGGGGGTATATTTCTGGGATGTGAACGGAAAACGGTACCTGGATATGAATTCGATGGTGATGTGTGTAAACATCGGCCATGGAGACGAGCGGGTGATCGAGGCCATGGTGGAGCAAGCCCGATCCCTCACCTTCGCCGGCCCGGGTTTTGCCACCCGTCCGCGGGCGTTGCTGGGCAAGGAACTGGCTGAAATCACCCCGCCAGGGTTGACCCGTTTTCTCTACACCATGGGCGGGGCGGATGCCAACGAAAACGCAATAAAACTGGCGCGGGCCTATACCGGCAAGCACAAGATATTAACCCGCTACCGCTCCTATCACGGCGCAACCTATGGAGCCGTTGCGGCTTCGGGAGATCCGCGCCGCCTGGCCTGGGAACCGACCGTGATGCCGGGAGTGGTGCATTTCCTGGATCCTTACCGTTACCGCTCCACTTTCCACCGCAGCCATCCGGAGGTGAGCGAGGAAGAATTCACCCGCGATTATTTGAACCACCTCGAGGAGATCATCCAGTTTGAAGGTCCGCAGACCATTGCCGCGGTGATGATGGAAACTGTGACCGGAACCAATGGGATTATCATCCCGCCCAACGGGTATTTGCAGGGCGTGCGGGAATTGTGTGACCGCTATCACATCCTGCTGGTTTGTGATGAGGTAATGAGCGGGTTTGGCCGGACAGGAACCTGGTTCGCAGTGGATCACTGGGGGGTAAAGCCAGACATCATGACCATGGCGAAAGGGTTGACCTCCGGCTATGCGCCGCTGGGGGCAGTTGCCATGACCCAGGCCGTTGCGGATACGTTCAAAGACCGGGTATTTGAGGGCGGGGTGACCTATAACGGTCATCCGGTGGCCCTGGCCGCGGCTGTGGCGGTGATTGACGTGATGAAAGAAGATGGGTTGGTGGAAAAAGCTGCCGAGACCGGAGAGGTGATGGCTGAAATGCTGGCTGAACTCCAGGATCGCCATCCTTCGGTGGGAACGACGCGCTCCATCGGGTTGTTCGGGGTGCTGGAACTGGTGAAAAACCGCGAGACACACGAACCGATGGCGCCGTATGGGGGTAATAGCCCGGAGATGATTGCGTTTAAGAAATATATGCTGGACCATGGAATATTCCTCTATACCCACTGGCACACGGTGCTGCTGATCCCGCCGCTGATCATCACCCCGCAACAGTTGGCCGAGGCCTTTGAGGTATTGGATGCCGCCCTGGCGATTACAGATGCGGCGGTTGAGAAGGTGTAACTTTTACTGCCGGGTTGCATCTTATACAAGGAGAGAAATTTTTGAAGGAGAATTCCATGGAATTAAAGTTTAACCCGGTGCAAGTCACCAGCGATGAAAATATTGAAGAGCATGTGAAAGTATTGATACTCGGTTCAGGTCCGGCTGGACTTTCGGCTGCATTGTATGCGGCAAGGGCCTTCGTGAGGTTGCCGTTGTACTTTTTCAGCAGCCAGGAGAAATACTTCGTCCCGGCAGTGATGTTCTCCGTCGGGTTCCACGGATCGGCGACACCGAGGTCCTGGGCGGTCCCCGGCATGAGCTGCATGAGCCCCA
>CALESS010000150.1 GCA_937907495.1 uncultured Anaerolineaceae bacterium | reverse complement strand
GGGGTCGAACCCACAACATCTTGATCCACAGTCAAGCGCTCTGCCATTGAGCTACGCCCACCATATTGCGGATGGGATTTTATCACACCCTACTCATTTAAGGCAAGCATCTCCTTCACCGCCCACACCATCCCACTCCGACTGACGGTGCGCTGGGTACGCCCCACCAGATCTTTGATGGTCACCGATTTTTGCGCTTGTTCATCCGGGCCGATAACAATTGCCAGGCGGGCACCAATTTTATCTGCATATTTGAACTGTTTGGGGAGTTTGGCAGCCTCCGGATAAACGGCTACACGAATACCTTCACGGCGCAGCTCGGCTCCAATTTCAAAGGCCAGCGGCAGGCGCTCATCATCAAATACTGTCACCAGCACCTGCCCGGGGAAAAGGGTGAGGTGCGGAACGCAACCATACTTCTCCAATATAATTCCAATCATCACATCGCCCATCGCAAAACCCACGCCTCCAACGGCTTCTCCGCCTACATCCCCCACCAGGTTATCGTAGCGACCTCCACCCAAAATTGCCCGTCCGCCATCTAAATCCTGGGCTTCAAATACGGTTCCGGTGTAATAAAGCAAGCCTCGTATCGTCCCCGCATCATAAACCACAAAATCCCGAACGCCCATTCGCTCCAGGGCTGCAAATAACCGTGTCAATTCCGGGCTTCGTTTCCAAAGGCTGGCATCGGCAAGCATCGCTTTCAACCCGGCAAGCTGGTCCGCTTCAAGACCCTGGGATAAGGCAAATTCCTCCCAGGCCTGGGGTTGCAGTTTGTCCCGCCGATCAATCAAGCCCAGCACCATCGGCCGCTGTTCTGGATCAACATTCAGCTCCGCCAGAAGGGAATCCATCAAGCGGCGATCATTCACTTTGATAACAACCTGCGTGGGCGATAACCCCGCCTCGCGGAAAAACGAGGCGCAAATCGCGATCAATTCCGCATCCGCCTCGGGAGAATTACCCCCGATGAGATCTATATTCCACTGGAAAAATTCTCGCGTTCGCCCTTTTTGCGGTCTCTCATAACGCCAAAATGGCCCAAAAGACCACCAGCGTAACGGGAAAACCAATTCCCCCTGCTTTTGCGCCACCATCCGCGCCAGGGAGGGTGTCAGCTCTGGCCGCAAGGTAATCGAATCTCCACCGCGGTCGCTGAAGACGAAGGCCTGCTCTTTCACCAGCTCCTCGCCGGATTTGGCGGCATACAGGTCAATTTTCTCAATAAATGGCCCATCGTATTCTTGATACCCGAATGCTTCGGAAACCTTTCGCATCAACGCATACAGCCAGTTACGAAAGGCCAGTTGTTCCGGATAAAAATCGCGCGTACCCTTAACCGATTGAATAATCGTTTTCATTTAATCCCTTCCATTTCGCAAGAACTTGACCAATTTTACTACTGTTTTCCTCCGCTCATTTGAGGAAGCAATTTGTGTAATAATTCACAAATTGCTTCCTCAAAATGCGGATTCTCTAGTAGAATTAGCCATCTCTCTAAATAATGGTCAGGAAACTCGATATGAACGTTGCCGATGTAATAAAAATTGTAGACGGAACTTTGCTCAATCCAACTGCCAATACGAATCGCATGGTACGCGGTGGTTGTGGTGCTGATTTAATGAGTGATGTGTTAGCCTCCATTCAACCGGAGGCGGTGCTCCTTACCGGTCTCTGTAACCCCCAGGTCGTGCGTACTGCCCAAATGGCCGATGTCGCCCTGATTGTTTTGGTGCGTGGGAAAATCCCCCAGCCTGAAACAATCCGTCTTGCCGAAAGCGAGGAAATCGCCCTGATTACCACTCCCTACGGCATGTTTGAGCTTTGTGGCCGGCTCTACCAGGCCGGGTTGCCCAGCCTGGAACGCTCCGTGGTGGATCCTTCCGAAGACTAATTGATGGAACCGAAAACGCCCAACCCATCCCTTAACCTGAGCGATGAAGCCATCGGCAACATCTCCCGCTCAGAAGAACTGGCCTACGAACTTCGAGTGGAAGAAGTCATGACCCCCGCTGCTCATGTGGTTCAATCAACCATGATCATGCAGCAGGTTCTGGATCTCTTTCGTACAGCCCGTATTTCAGGCGCGCCGGTTCTGGATGGTAAGAAATTAATCGGCATCATCAGCATCGAAGACTTAATCCGCTGCCTGATCGAACAAGATTGCCAGGCGCCTATCTCCAAATATATGACCCCCAGCGTCATGACGATCAAACGAACCGACCCGGTAGTGGAAGCCTTGAAACTGTTTGTCTCCACCAAGGTCGGTCGCTTTCCGGTGGTGGATGAAGAGGGAAATCTCGAAGGCATCCTGACGAAAGGGGATGTCACCCGCGGCCTGCTTAAAGCCCTCCAGCGAGATTACCAGGTGGAAGAAATTCGGCGCTACCGTGCCAGCCATCTGTTCGAGGATATCGTCTCCGACCGAACCTCGCTCATTTTGCGCTATAACATCGTGGCTGGAGATTTCACCCACGGCGGCGCGGCCTCTTCCGCCATCAAGCGGGCATTGCTCCGCCTGGGCGCCAACCCGCAGATTGCCCGCCGTACCGGTATTGCCGTGTATGAAGCCGAGATGAATTTAATTATCCACACCACCAATGGCGGGGTGATTCGGGTGGAAATCGAGCCCCACCAAATTAGTATTGAGATTTACGATGACGGTCCCGGCATCAGCGATGTGGACCTGGCGGTCAAACCTGGCTACTCCACTGCCCCGGAGGCGATCCGCGAGCTGGGTTTTGGCGCCGGTATGGGCCTTTACAATATTTCTCGCTGTGTGGATACAATGAAACTGGAATCTGTTTACGGAAAAGGCACCCGGCTCCGCCTGCGTATTCTGCTTAAGGATAACGAAACAGTCGGAGAAGGCCACTCCAACTCGAAAGGTGATTCTCGCCCATGACACTTGCTGATTTAATCCAACAATTGAACCTCACGGTTCTAACCGATCCCAAAGACTTTTCCAACATTACCCCCCAGGGTGCTTACACCTCGGATTTGCTTTCCTGCGTCATGGCGGGTGCACCCTTTGGAGGAATCTGGATCACGCTGCAGGCACATTCCAATATTGTGGCTGTGGCAGCTCTCCGGGAACAATGCGCGGTGATCATTTCAGAAGGCGCCATCCCAGATTCAGCCACCATCGCCCGCGCAAACCAGGAGAACATTGCACTCCTTTCCACCTCTCAATCCTCATACCAGGTGGCCGGCCAGCTCTGGGAGTTGGGGCTCCATTAACCTCTCCTTCAACCAAACCATTTCTCTTGATCACTCTTCGGGCTGAACTTCATGTTCATACACTTCTTTCGCCCTGCGCGGAAGTTGAGATGATTCCACCACTCATTGTTTCCACCGCCCTGGAAATGGGCATCCAGTTGATCGCAATTACAGATCACAACGCTTCCGCCAACATTGGCGCCGTCATGGAAGCTGCTGCTTCCACAAACCTGGTCGTCCTCCCTGGCCTGGAGCTGCAAACCCGGGAAGAAGTGCATGTTCTTTGCATCTTCGACACCCTTGAGCAGATTCAATCCTTCCAGGAGATTGTAAATTCCACACTTCCCAACCTGGAAAACCGTCCTGATTTTTTCGGCCCGCAATATATAGTGGACTCAACTGGAGAATTCATCCGGGAAGAAACACGTCTCCTGCTCACTTCCAGCTCCCTCTCTTTGGAGGAGGCTTGTGCCCGGGTGCTTGCCATGGGGGGGCTTTTCATTCCGGCCCATGTGAACCGCAAGGCCAATGGATTGCTTGCCAACCTTGGTTTCATCCCCCCTTTATTGGATGTATCCGCCATCGAAATTTCACGCCACCTTACACCCCACCAGGCCCGGCAGGAATATCCACAATTGGAAAAATTTCCCTTGATTCAATCCGGAGATGTTCACCGTCTCAATGAGTTTTTGGCACCCAATCTGTTGACGGTTGAATCACCTTCCATCCGGGAGATTCAATTGGCGCTCCATCAAAAGCACGGAAGAACCTGTATCATCCGATCCGATTTGTAACAGATTTCACAAACGGACTTTTGGCATGGGTATTGATGACATTCGGTATTTGACCGTTCCGTGAGCCGCAGGGTAGACTTATATCTTGGAGTAGTAAGTCCACTTCGTAACAGAAAGAACCAATAATTTTACTTTGGAGCCATCATGGCAAGTACTTATGACAACGCGCCTACCAATGATCCGATCAAGGACGCCCTGAAGAAACAGATTATTGACCAGGTAATTGAAACCAACCGCCATATTCCAGGCGCAACCATGGTAATTCTAAATGAATTACAGGGAAAGATCGGCTATATCTCCGCAGCCATGCAGCAATACGTTGCGGACCAACTGAAGATACCCGTCAGCCAGGTCCATGGTGTCGTATCGTTCTATTCATTCTTCACCACCCAGCCGCGCGGCCGGCACACCGTGAAGTTTTGCATGGGTACCGCTTGTTATGTTGGCGGAACTCCGCAACTGATCGAGAAAGCCAAGCAAATCCTTGGTATCGAGCCTGGACAAACCACTGGAGATGGAAACATTACCCTTGAAGTCTGCCGCTGTGTTGGAGCCTGTTCACAAGCCCCGGTAATTGTGGTGGACGAAGAAGTTGCAGGCCGGGTGCGGCCCAACAAGCTGCCCCAGACCTTGAAGAATATTAACAACTGAGAAAAGATCGTCTCACCGTGAGAGAACTGGCCCTTCACCTGCTGGATATTGCAGAAAACTCGATCG
>CALESS010000149.1 GCA_937907495.1 uncultured Anaerolineaceae bacterium | reverse complement strand
GTGCTGTTGCAGGTGTTCATCACACCCACCTGACCGTACTGCCCGCGGGCCGTGGAGCTCGCTCATAAGATGGCATTTGAGAACCGCTGGGTGAAGGCTGAGATGATCGAAGCAATGGAGTTTCAGGATCTGGCCGTTCAGTTTGGGGTCAGTGGTGTACCGCATACCGTGATTAACAGCGGCGCCGGGGAAATCATCGGCGCAGCCCCGGAGAACCGACTGGTGATGGAAATATCCCAGGCTTTGGAGCAGAAAGGCAAAGAGAAATGAACGCGAAGGTAACCTGGAAAAGTGGTATGAGCTTTGATGGCACCGCCACCACTGGCTTTACCCTGCCGCTGGGTGCGGCGGCTCATAATGGCGGGGCAGATGATGGGTTTCGCCCGATGGAATTGTTCCTGGTGGGTTTGGCCGGTTGTACCGCCATGGATGTAATCTCCATCTTGAAGAAGAAACGACAGGACGTAACCAACTTTGAGGTGCAAGTACATGCGGAACGGACGGAAGAGCATCCACGCGTGTTCACCGACATCACCATCGAATATATCGTGACGGGCAACGGCCTTGACCCGTTGGCGGTGGAACGAGCGGTGAACCTCTCCGAAACCAAATATTGCCCGGCCCAGGCCATGTTAAGCAAAGCCGCCAAAATTGGGCACAAGATTACCCTCCTGCAAGCCTAGCAGGCAAGCTTCTTTCGAAACAAGAAAACGCACCACCAGGTGCGTTTTTTTGTACCTGGTTGAAGGAAGACGCCTGGTTCAGGAAGGATTGGAGGAGGTTGAGGGTGATGGCGGGGCATCAAAATCCGGCAGCAAGGTTTCCACTTGCCGGATGCGGGGAATTCCAAAGGGGATGAGGCCTACCAGGATGGTCAATAAGCCGGCGAGGGAAATCAGCATCCCCATCCCGGCCCCAGGCCCGGTCCCAAAGATCGGTCCGAGGATGGAATGGAGCAGATGATCCTGGTTTTGCATAGCCGGTTCAAACACGAAATCTGCCAGCGGCCCGGAAATCAGCATGGCAAGCGGGGCTGATATTT
>CALESS010000148.1 GCA_937907495.1 uncultured Anaerolineaceae bacterium | reverse complement strand
CTCGATGAAATTTAAGACCACCAAAACCACCAGCAACAGCAACGTAACCGCACCGGAAACCCGGTAATAACCCGCACCGACCGCCAGGCCGACAATCGCCATCGTCCACAGGGAGGTGGCGGTCGTCAGGCCTTTGATGTTGGTGCCATAGCGCAAGATCGCTCCGGCGCCTAAAAAGCCAATCCCGCTGATCACCTGGGCAGCCAGCCGGGCCGGGTCGCCGTTGGGTACTTCCGGGCGAAACTGCATGGCCAGGTTGATCGAGAGGCACATGGCGAGGGCCGCCCCCACCACCAGGATAATATGCGTGCGCAGGCCGGCAGGCTGCCCGGAGCGTTCCCGCTCCAGGCCCACCAGGGCGCCTAATCCGGCGGCGGCCAACAAACGAAGGAAAATTTCCATTTCGGAGATCATGGGTAGTACTCCTTGCAAATGTCCTCAACCGGGGGGTTGGGGCAACCCTTAGAAATCTACTGCTCGAACCCTCATTTTACCCGAATCCGCCGCCCCTGATAACATCCGTTTGCAACCTGGGCCGGTATTTGGCGTATAGTAAGTACGGCAATATGTTGCCATCTGAACCAAAGGAGAAATATTATGAAAACCAATCGTTTTTCGTGGGTGCAGGGGCTGTTGGCCCTGGCCCTCATTGTTTCCCTGGTTTTGGGGAATACCTCCATCGCCCGGGCCGCCGAGATTATCCCCGGGGAATTCATTGCCTCGGAAACCACCATTGATGATGACGCCCTGATCGGCGGAACCACCGTCATTGTGGATGGCACCGTCAACGGTAACCTGGTGGCGGGTGGTGAAACCATCACCCTCAACGGCACCGTTAACGGGGATGCCATTTTGATGGGCAAGACTGTCATCGTTTCGCAGTCCGCCCGCATCAACGGTAACCTGTTCGTGGGGGCGCAGATTGCAGAGATCTCCGGCAAAATCAGCGGCAGCCTGTTCAGCGGTGCGGCTGCCGTGGAACTGCGCAACGGGGCCGAAGTAACCGGCAATGTGTACAGCGGTTCTTATTCCTTCGAAAGCCTGCCGCAGACTCGCATCGGACGTGACCTGTTCGTGGGTGGTTACCAGGCCCGGCTGGCCGGTGACCTGGACCGTAATTTGCGGGGCGCCGGGGCCGCTTTTGAACTTTATGGTTTCATCGGCGGAGATGCAGTGATTAACATCGGAAATGCCCTGGAGCAGGAAAACGCCCGCCGGCCCATGAACTGGAGCTTCGCCGGTCAGGAGATGCCCGACCCAATCCAGCCGGGATTGCGCTTTGGCCCGCAGGCAGAAATCCAGGGCGAATTGCAGTACACCAGCAGCCAACCGGTTTCCATCGGCATTCAGCCCGCAGGCGGTGTGGTTTATTCCACCCCTGCGCCGTCGCAACAGTCGGTTGAAATCCAGCGCCAGGAAAGAAATACGAGCCCTGGACTGACCTGGTTATGCAACTTGCTGCGCAGCCTGGTGACGGCTTTAATCCTGGGCGCCCTGGCGCTCTGGCTGACCCCGCGCCTGATGAAACGCTCCGCGGATTTTGCGGGCAGTAAAACCCTGCCTGCGCTGGGAATTGGTTTCCTGGCGATGGTGCTCAGCGTACCGGTGGTGTTGATGGCGCTGGGTGTAATCATCGTCCTGGCCTTACTGTTCGGCCTGCTCACCCTGGGCGGCCTGGCCGGGTTGATTGTCTGGGTGGGGCTGACCATCATCCTGGCTGCCTCCGTCATCTTCACCTTCCTGGCCTTCTTTGCCAGCAAGCTGGTGGTTTCCTACCTGGTGGGCAAGCTGCTGTTTGAAAAGGTCTTCAAAGCCCCCGAGATCAGCATTTGGCTGCAATTCTTCATCGGCATCCTGGTGATGACCCTGCTCATGGCTATTCCCTTCATTGGCTGGTTGATTGCCCTGGTTGTGATGTGGATCGGCCTGGGCGTGAACTGGTACCTGCTGCGCCGCGAGCGCCTGTTGGAACCGGTGCGGGTGGATCCCCCGGCAACTTTCTAACCTCGCAACGGCAAATGCCTCAAATCCCGACCGGCGGGCTGGAAACAGTCCGCCGGTTTTTTGTTATAATCACCGCATGACAGACTATAAATTTTCCATCCCCATTCAAGTGCGCTACGGTGATCTCGACCCGCAGTGGCATGTCAACAATTCCCGCTCGCTGACCTTCATCGAGCAGGCTCGCTTTGCCTACATCACCCAGCTCGGCCTGTGGGATGGGCAATCCTTTCTCGACCTGGGCTTGATCGTGGCCGATGCCCACCTGGCTTTCCTGGCTCCCATTGAACTGGGACAGGATCTGCGCGTCTGGATGCGGGTGGCACGCCTGGGCAACAAGAGCCTGATCTTCGAATATGAGATCCGCGATGAACACAGCGGAGAGGTGCTCACCCGCGCCGATACCGTCATGGTGTATTATGACTACCACACCCGCAGCAGCCAGCCCGTGCCGGATGCCTGGCGGGAGAAGATTTCCACCTTTGAGGGCATTCCACCCCGGAGCTGACCGATGCCAAAAAAACTTCCCGCCATTGATTCGCAGCACTTATTGCAATTCCTCACCGGGCTGCTCAATACCCCCAGCCCCACCGGTCGCACCGCCCAGGCCATCGAGTATGTTGAGGATGCGTTGCAGGGCTTGCCCGGTGTTCGTTTCCAGCGCACCCGCAAAGGCGCCCTGCTGGTCACCCTGCCCGGCGTAGGCGAGGATGCCCCGAGCGACATGAACGCCCACGTGGATACCCTGGGCGACATGGTAAAGCAAATCAAGAGCAGCGG
>CALESS010000147.1 GCA_937907495.1 uncultured Anaerolineaceae bacterium | reverse complement strand
ACCGCAGCCATGGACTACAATAATGCCATTCGCATCTACGCTGAAGCCTTCGACCAGGCCACTTCCGATTACGACCGGGCCACCCTGGATTACCTGCTGGGCAATGTTTACCTTGCCATGGGCTACACCGATCAAGCCCACGCCCGCTTCCAGGATGCCGTCACCAATTTCCCCCGCTCCTACGATACTTACCAGGCGCTGGTGTACCTGGTCAACGCTGGAATTCCAGTGGACGAACTCAACCGGGGCCTCATTGATTACTTTGCCGGACAGTACGGGTATGCCATTGAGGCATTCAACCGGTACATGGCTGAAACCGCCGGATACGATGGCACAGCCCTCTATTACAAGGGGCTGGCCCTGCGCACACTCGATCAACCTGAAAAGGCCATCCAGGCCTGGGAGGAATTAATTGACGGTCACCCGGGTGATCGTTTTTGGTCTGCCGCTTATGAGGAAATCGCCTACACCCAATGGGGATGGCTGAACGACACCACCACAGCCGCCCAGACTCTGCTGACCTACGTGGACCGCGCTCCAGCCGCCGCCGATGCCGCCACCCAATTATATGAAGCCGCCCGCATCATGGAACGGGGTGGAAACCTTGCCGCAGCAGCGGAGATCTGGCAGCGGCTGATGGATACCTACCCCTCGCAGGAAATCAGTCTGCGGGGCCTGTTCCTGGCGGGCATCAGCTACTACCGCCTCGGCGACCTTGAAAACTCATTGGCCGCCTTCCAGCGCCACCTGATCCTTGCTCCCAGCCCGGTGGAGCAATCCGCGGCCTATTTCTGGATGGGCAAGATCCGCCAGGCCCAGGGGGATGCCGATGCGGCCCGCAGCACCTGGCAGCAAGCCGCCGCCAAAGACCCCACCGGCTACTACTCGGAGCGGGCGCGGGACCTGCTGGAAAATCGCCCGCCCTTTTACGCTTCCGCCACCTTTGACCTGGCCGTTGACTTGCCCGCCGAACGGGTGGAGGCTGCCGCCTGGCTGCGCCAGACCTTTGCCCTGCCGCCAGAAACCTCGCTGGAGGGCCTGGGTGAGTTGGCGGCCGACCCCCGCCTGCAGCGCGCCAACCTGTACTGGGACCTCGGCCTGTATGAGACCGCCCGTGAACAAATTGACCCCCTGCTCGGAGAAATCTCCTCTGACCCTGCCGCCAACTTCCGCCTGCTGCCCTGGCTGCGGGAAAAAGGCTTTTACCGCTCGGCCATCCTCACCAGCCGCCAGATTTTGACCCTGGCTGGGATGGATGATTTTTCCACCTTTTTGGCCCCGGCCTACTTTAACCACATCCGTTTTGGCGTCTTTTTCAAAGACCTGGTGCTGCAATACGCCCGGGCGGAAAACCTCAACCCGTTGCTTTTGGCTTCCGTCATCCGCCAGGAGAGCCTGTTTGAAGGCTTTGCCGAATCCGGCGCAGGGGCGCGCGGCCTGATGCAAATCATGCCCGCCACCGGCCAGGAGATCGCCAACTCCATGGGCTGGCCGGCCAACTTCACCCCGGAGGATCTCTACCGGCCGCTGGTCAGTATCCGGCTGGGTGCCCGCTACCTCAACCGGCAGATCACCTATTTTGATGGGGATGTGATGGCAGCCCTCACAGCATACAATGCCGGCCCCGGCAATACGCAGATCTGGAAGAGCCTGACCACCAGTGACCCGGATTTGTTTTTTGAAATTGTCCGCATCAACGAAACCCGGCAGTACATCACCCATATTGCGGAATTTCTCTACATTTACCGTAACCTGTATGAACGGAACCCCTGATCCAATAAGCAGCCGCTAATAATGCCGCACCCCCGCAGTTGGGGAGGACCACAGACATACTTTCTCGCTGCAATACAGAAAAGCTGCAAGCAGCAGGTGGTACGTTCTCACGCCCCAGCTTGTTCAACGAAAAAGGTGCGTTCAGAGGTGAACGCACCTTGTAATTCCACACCACAATATTATTTACACCAGCAAGCGGAGTGGATTCTCCAGCAGGGTACCCAGGGTCTGCATAAACTGGGCAGCTTCCGCACCATCCGTCACCCGGTGGTCAGCGGAAAGGGTGGCTTTCATGCGGCTGCTAACCGTCACCTGGCCCTCGGCCACAACCGGCACCTGCCGGGCTGCGCCGACTGCCAGAATCGCCGCCTCTGGTGGATTGATGATTGCCACAAAATGCTCCACCCCAAACATGCCCAGGTTGGAAATGGAAAACGTAGAACCTTCAATATCATCCGGGCGCACCTTGCCCTGCCGCGCCCGCCCGACCATCTCCTTAATCTCCGCCGAGATTTGACGCAACGGTTTCTGGTCGGCGTCCTTGCAGACGACGGTCAGCAGCCCGCCTTCCACCGCAACCGCCACCCCGACATTCACATGGCCGTGGCGGATGATCTCATTTTCTCCCAGTGAAGCGTTCAGGTTGGGGAATTGGCGCAAGGTGAGGGCGATGGCCTTGATAATAAAATCATTTACCGAGAGTTTGGCGTTTTCGGGTTGAAAATTATTAATCTCCACCCGCATTCGCAACAATTCGGCTACATCATATTCCGAGGTGATGTAAAAATGCGGCACCTGCTGTTTGGATTCGACCATCCGTCTGCCAATCGCTGTGCGCAGACGGTTCAGCGGAACCCGCTCATCCGCCGGGACTTCGCCAGGCACAAAGGCGGGCAGCGCAGCGGAGGGAACAGGCTCTGGTTTGGCTGCAAGGGCGGCGGGTGGA
>CALESS010000146.1 GCA_937907495.1 uncultured Anaerolineaceae bacterium | reverse complement strand
TGATGGTATCTATTGCTATCAGCTCCTTTTTTATTACTTTTTGCTTTCGCAAATCCAGCGGGACCCACAGCAAGCTGCTGCGCTGCACCTCAAGGCGGCAGAATATTTCAGCCACACCCACCCGGAAGAGGCCATCTATCACCTGACCCAGGCCGGGGATTATGAAGCGGTGGCTGCCTGGGTCGAGCAGTTGGGGGAACCCATGGTAGAGATGGGCCGTTTCGATTCGCTTTTGGGCTGGCTGGCGCCGCTGCCCGCCGAGACCTGGCAACAGCACCCCGCCATTTTCCTGCTTAAGGGGGATATCTTCCGGCTGCGCAATGATTTTGAAGGCGCCCTGGATCAATATCAGCAGGCGGAAATGATCTACATCCAGCAGATGAACCGCCTGGGCCGGGCATTGGCTTTGCGCGGCCAGGCGCAGGTGTATTTGGATACCATTCGCCCGATGAAAGCCGACAGCCTGTTGGAGGAGGCCCTGCGCCTGTTGGAACCGCAGGAATATCGCTCCATCACCGCCAGCCTGCTGGATCAACTGGCGGAAAACCGCCTCAACCTGGGGCACCCCGAGCAAGCCCAGACCCTGCATCACGAGGCGCAGTTGCTGCGGGCCGAGAGTGACCCCGGCGACCTCTACCTGGAGGCGCGCGCCCTGCTGCGCACCGGAAAATTGGCCGCTGCTCGCAAAATCCTGGAGGAACGGGCCGCCCAGGAGCGACTCACCGGCGGCAGCCGGCCGCAGCGCTTTCACCGCGAAACCCTGTTACTGCTCTCGCTGATCTGCATCTTGCAGGGGGATGTGGAAACAGCCGAGAAGGCCGCCCGGGAGGGGATCCGCACCGGCGTCCGGCTCCAATCCGGTTTTGTAGAATCCGTGGGGTTGATGCGCCTCGGTCATGCCATCCAGATGGAAAACGATCACCCCTGGAGTGGCGGCACTTGCCGCAATGCGGTGTCCATTTATGAGCAATCCATTGAAAAAAGCCGCCCCTTCAAGGTGATGCGGGTGCATGTTGAACCCCTGTGGGGTCTCACCCGCGCCCTTGGTTATTCCGGAGACCTGCCCGCCGCCCGTACCTACGCCGAGAGGGGGCTGGAAATTGCCGCCCAGGCTGGCGATGTCTGGATGGGAAACCTGGTGCGGGCAGCTTATGGCTCCGCCTGCCTGCAGGCAGGGGAAAACGCCGAAGCGGATGCCTGGCTGGCGGAAGCGGCTGACCTTTTTGAACAGGTCGGCGACACCTACGGCTGGTGTGCCACCTTGCTCTGGCAGGCGCTCAGCGCCTGGCAAAATAACCGGGTGGAAGAGGCTCTTGGTTTCCTGGTCCGGGCTTTGCCCCTGGCCCGTCAGAATGGCTATCCGGAGTTGCTCACGCAGCCCACCTTTAGCGGTCTGCGGGACGGTGAAGCGCTCTGGCCGCTGCTGCTGGAAGCCCGCCGCCGGGGGATGGAAGCCGGCATCGTGACGGAGCTGCTGCGGGAAGCGGGCCTGGAAGACCTGGATACACATCCGGGCTGCACCCTCTGGGTGCGCCTGTTTGGGATGTTCACGGTCTGGCGTGGCAGTGATTTGATCCGACAGGCGGAGTGGCAGCGGGAAAAAGCCCGCCAGCTCTTTCAGTTGCTGCTACTGCAACGCGGGCAGTGGCTGGGGCGGGATCAAATCTGTGACCGGCTGTGGCCGGATGCCCCCGGAGATACCGCCGCCCGGGATTTCAAAGTGGCTTTGAATGCGCTCAACAAAGCCCTGGAACCCGATCGTCCGCAGGGCAGCCCGCCCTTCTTTGTGCTGCGGCAGGAGAACTTTTACATGCTCAATCCGCAGGCCAAAATTCGGCTGGATGTGGATGAATTTGCCCGCCTTTCCGCCTCCAATGAGTTGGAGAGCTTGCGCCGGGCATTGGTGCTGGGGGCGGATGAACTCCTTCCGGACAGCCTGAACGAGGTTTGGAGCCAGCCCGAGCGGGAGCGATTACACCGCGCCTGGCTGGGGGTTGCCGCACGGGTCTGCGATTTACTGTGTGCCGCCGGCAAGCACGAAGAGGCCATCCAGGTCTGCCAGGAGATGATGAACCGCGACCCGACCGATGAATCCGCCTACCGCCAACTAATGGGAATTTACGGCAGCCTGGGCAACCGTCCCCAGGTGAAAAACATCTACAATCGTTATGCTGCCACCCTGCGCGAAACCCTGGGGATCGCACCTTCGGGGGAAATGCAAGCCTTGCTGGGGCGGCTCACGCGCACCTGATTTCCCCCACTCCTTTCCCTGTAACCATTTTGTAACCATCCTGCAACCGGCGCCTGCTATATTGATTATGGCAGGCTTTGCGTGCTGCTATTTTGTTCCATCCCCATCCATTAGCCGCTAATTCCACTGCGGCTTGCAAGTCACAATCTCATACCCATCTTACCTGGGCAGCCAGCCCAAAGGAGTTTCACCATGCGTCTGAAGGATAAGGTTTGTCTCATCACCGGCGGCGCCGCCGGCATTGGTAAAGCGACTGCGATGCGTTTTGCGGAAGAAGGGGCAAAAGTCATCATATGTGATGTTAATGAAGATGTCGGCAAAGCTGCCGCTGAGGAAATCGGTCATCAGGCTGTGTTTTACAAAGTCAATGTGGCAGACCGGGCTGAAGTGCAGGCGTGGATGGAAGAAGTGGTGAGCAAGTTCGGCCGCCTGGATGTGTTGGTCAACAATGCGGGTATCACTCGGGATGCCCTGTTAGTCAAAGTCAAAGACGGCCAATTGGTCAAGCAGATGGATGAGAGCGCCTTTGACCTGGTGGTGGATGTCAACCTGAAGGGCGTCTTCAATTGCGCCCAGGCTGCGGCCCCTTTATGATCAAACAAGGCGGCGGGGTCATTCTCAACGCTTCCTCGGTGGTGGGGCTGTACGGCAATATGGGCCAGACGAATTATGTTGCCACCAAGGCCGGCGTGATCGGCATGACCAAGGTTTGGGCCCGGGAATTGGGCCGCTTCAATATTCGGGTCAACGCCATTTGCCCCGGTTTTATCGCCACCGAAATGGTGCAGAAGATGCCGGAAGATGTGCTGGCTACCATGCGCGCCAAAACTCCCCTTGGCCGCCTGGGTGATCCTGTGGAAATTGCCAATGTTTATCTCTGGCTGGCGAGCGATGAAGCCAGCTTTGTCCACGGCGCCACCATCAGTGCGGATGGCGGAATTGTGCTGGGCTCATAGCCAGCAAGAATGGACGGAGGAAAAACCATGGAACGCTATGCAACCATTATCGGCACCGGCATGTATCTGCCGCCCATCGAGGTTCCCAATTCCGAGATGGCGAAGAAATTTGGCGAGGTGATCGGCAAGTTCGAGGCCTCCAGCGGCATCACTACCCGCTTCTACGCCCCGCCGGATTGGGCAACCTCCGACCTGGCGGTGGAAGCTGCCAGGGCTGCCCTGGCTGATGCCGGGATTCAACCCGAAGATGTGGATATGATTATCCTCGGCACCGACAGCCCGGATTACATCACCCCCGCCACTTCCGTGGTGGTGCAGCACAAGCTGGGCGCCGTCAAGGCGGGCACTTTTGATGTGGGCTGTGCCTGCGCTTCCTTTCCCACCGGGCTAAACCTGGCTGCCGGTCTGATCGCCAGTAACCCGAACCTCAAATATGTGCTGGTCATCGGTGCTTATATGATGCACAAACTGGCTGATTTGGATCACGATGTGATGACCTTCTTCTACGGCGATGGCGCCGGAGCAGCCGTGCTGACCGGGGCGGACAAGCCCGGTTTCGTCACCTCCACCTTTTTTGCGGATGGTTCGTACCACAAGCACTGGGGCATTTATTCTGGTGGAACCTATGAACCGGTGACAGTGGAATCGGCGGAAGCCGGGCGCACCAAGGTCAAGCTGATGACGCCCTTCCCTGCCACGGTCAATAACGAAGGCTGGGTGGAACGCATGCGCGAGCTGGCCGCCAACGGTCATTTTGACCTGAATGAGCTGGATATGGTCATCTTCACCCAGGTGCGACTGAACACCATCAAATTGGTGATGGAAACCCTCGGTCTGCCGATTGAAAAAGCGCATTGGATCATGGACAAGTGGGGCTACACCGGTTCCGCCTGCCTGCCGATGTGCTTCGATGATGCCCGCAAGCAGGGCAAAATTAAATCCGGCGACCGGGTTGCCTTTGTCGGTTCGGGCGTGGGCTACAACCAGGCCGGCTCCGTCTTCATCATGCCTTAAGGGCGGCTATGAATCCACAAGAATTGTACCGTCAAAAACTTCTCACGATCCCCGAGGCGGTAGCCCTGGTGCACTCACACCAGACCATTGGGGTTGCCATGGCTGCCTCCGAGCCAGCCGGGCTGCTGGCCGAGCTGGGTAACCACCGCAGCCGGCTGGAGGATGTGACCGTTTGGGTTTGCCTGCCGCTGCGCCAGTATGATTTCATCCTGCAACCGGAGATGGCGGGGCATTTCTTCGTCCAGAACTGGTTTTACGGTGCGCCCGACCGCCGGGTACACCCGGAAGGCCGCACCTCTTACATCCCCAACAACCTGCATGCCGCGGCCACCGTCAAACTGGCGGCGGCGGGCGGACGTTTGAATATCTTCTGGGGAACGGCCACTCCGCCGGATGCCCGCGGTTATATGTCCCTTTCGCTGGGACTGGTGATGGAAAAACAGTTGATCGAATCCGCGGACCTGGTGGTGCTGGAGATCAACGAAAACCTGCCCTGGACCCTGGGCGATACCCAGATTCACATCTCTGAAGTGGACCACGTGGTGGAAAACCACATTCCGCTGTTCTTGTTCCCACCCGCTCCACCCTCAGCCGAGGAGCAGGCAATCGGCGGCTTCATCGCCGAGCTGATTGAGGATGGCTCCACCCTGCAATTGGGCATTGGCGGCATTCCCAACGCCATTACCGCCTTTTTGGGCGGGCGCAAAGACCTGGGCATCCATACCGAGATGTTCACGGATGGAATGGTGGATCTGTATGAGAACGGCATCGTCACCAACCGCCGCAAGACCCTCTGGAAGGGAAAGATGGTCGGGGCGTTTGCCCTCGGAACGCAGAAGTTGTACGATTTTGTCAACAACAACATCGGGGTGGAGTTTCAGCAGGGCAAAATTACCAATGACCCGTACGTCATCGGTCAAAACTACAAGATGGTCAGTGTCAACACCGCCTTGCAGGTGGATATCTTTGGCCAGGTTTGCTCGCAGAGCATCGGTTACCGCCATTTCAGCGGCACGGGCGGTCAGTTGGATACCCACCGCGGCGCCCAGCGTTCCCCCGGCGGACGGGGAATCATCGCCCTGCGCTCGACTGCCAAGGATGGCACCATTTCCACCATTGCGCCCATCCTTTCACCCGGCTCGGAAGTCACCGTCCCCAGCCAGGAAGTGGACACCATCGTCACCGAATATGGCGTGGCAGAACTGTGCGGTCGTTGTGTTAAAGAACGCATGGAAGCGCTGATAAAAATCGCCCACCCGGATTTCCGGGAGTGGCTGCGAGATGAAACCGCCCGAATGGGCATTGTGCCCCGGTTGGTTGTGCCGGGGGTGGATCTGAAGGAGGAAAAATGAGCGACATACTTGGCAAATGGCAGCAGCCCGCCGGGCAGGCGTTTCCGGGGTTGTGGTTCGAGTTTCGTCCGGATGGCACTTTTACCGCCTCCCTGGATGAGATGGGCATCACCTCCAGCGGAACCTATTCCGCCGCGGATGGCCAGATTGACATGGATCAGCAGCAGCATACGTTGGGGCTGATCGGCAAATTTGTGGGCCGCTATGCAGTGGATGGCGATACGCTCACCATCACCCTGGCAGACCCCGGCGAAGCCCGCCCTGCCAGCCTGGAAGGCAAAAACAAACGGCTGTATAAGAAAATTGGCTGATTGAGTCAGAAAGGATTTCCGATGAATGCTCCTGCCCCGCTTGAAGGAATCACCACCCAGATGGTGGAAACCAGCCGCTTGAAGATGCACACCTACTTCAGCGGCCCAGCCGATGGCATCCCGGTGATCTTTTTACATGGCAATTTTTCCTCGGCTCTTTTCTGGCAGACGACGATGCGCGACCTGCCCGCCGGCTTCCGCGGCATTGCACCCGACCTGCGAGGTTACGGCTGGACAGAGTTCCAACCGGTGGATGCCCGCCGCGGCTACCGGGATTGGATGGAAGACCTGCTGGCGCTGATGGATGCGTTGCAGTTACCCCGGGCACACCTGGTGGGTTGGTCATTGGGCGGCGGCATTCTTTATCGCCTGATGGCGGATCACCCCGAACGCGCCCTCTCCATCACCCTGGTCTGCCCGGTTTCTCCGTTTGGCTTCGGCGGCACCAAGGATGAAACGGGTACGCCCTGCTTCCCGGATTTTGCCGGGTCGGGCGGGGGTGTGGTCAACCCGGAATTCATCCGCCGCATTACGGAGGGTGACCGGACCGCCGAAGACCCCAATTCGCCG
>CALESS010000145.1 GCA_937907495.1 uncultured Anaerolineaceae bacterium | reverse complement strand
ACCTTGGCGTTGAGTTCAGGAACAATGGAGGTCTCAATAGCCGAAAAAGTGCCAGAAGCAGTTATTTTTTCGGTTTCGGCAGCGGTACATGCGCTCAATAAAATGGCGAGCATGGCTGCCAGGCTGACTAATTTGAGTAAGTTCTTATTCATAGAAGGCTCCGTGATAATTTAGTTAGATTCGTTTTCGAAACACCAGGAAACTGGCCACAAAATAGCCAATGGAAAGCACGATCAAAGGCAGCGTGGAAGAGAGGAAAAGCGAACTGGCTTCCACACCCCGCACCATGATGCCGCGCGTAATTTCCAAATACTGGGTAACCGGTAAGAGTTCGCTGAACCAATAGGTAAATGGCGGCATATTCTCGCGTGAGAACATCAACCCCGAGAGGATGATAGCAGGCACAAGCACGACGAACATCAGAATATACATCGCCTGCATCTGGGATTGTGAAATCGTGGAGATCAACACCCCCATTCCCAACGAACCCAACATGAAGAAGATACTCAGGCCGATCAAAACGCCCAGGTTACCCGCCACCGTTACCCCAAAGAATAACTGGCTCAACCAGAGCAAGGCAAAAAGGTTGAAGATACAAACGATCAGATAAGGGAGGATCTTGCCGAGCATCAATTCCCAGGAACGGACAGGGGTCACAATTAACTGTTCCATCGTGCCCTGTTCGCGTTCGCGTACGATTGCCAGTGCGGAAAGGATCAAGGTCTGAATTTGTAGCAAAATGGCGATCAGACCGGGGATCATGTAGAGTTTGGAGTCCCCATTGGGGTTGTAAAGGGTGCGCAGGATACCGGAGACCGGCATTTCGATGCTGGTTGCCAGCCCGGATTTTTGCACCTTTTGGATGAGGATATCCTGGGCGACAATGGAAGTGATGGAATTCAATTTGAGTTGAATCGTCAACGCATCCGTTGGCTGCATGGAACCATCAATATAAATCGGGATATTTGCCTGGGTACCGCTCAATAAATCCCGGTCATAATTTTCGGGGATGAGAATACCCACATCTACCAAATCCTGATTGATGAGATCAATGAGAGCCTCCTCATCCAGGACGTCGTACTGGTAAATGAAATCATTACTGGCAGTGAATTTTTCAATCAACCTGCGGCTGGCATCCGTTTTGGAAAAATCCGCTACAGCCATCTTGACCGATTGCTGTTCAAACGAAATTCCGAAGCCTAACAAAAGCAACAATAACGCCGGCAGCACCACAATCATGGCCAGCGTGCGCGGATCGCGCCAGATATGGAAAATTTCCTTGCGCATGATAGTCCACAAACGATTCATGCCACACTCCTTATAATTTCTGCCTCAGACTCAGTCGTTGAAAGTTGTTCAGATACCATGCGCAGGAAAACATCCTCCAGCGAAGGTTGAATGATGTCCCAGCCTCTTATGCTTATTCCGGCCCGGGTAAGATATTCCTGGAGGGGCAGCTCCGCACTCGAATCCTTCAGCGTAAGATGCACCAGTGCCCCGTGAATTGAAGCGTTCAAGATATCCGGGTGATGGGAGATCAGATCCAATGCCTCACCGGGTCGGTCACATTCCAATTGCACCAGCAACCCCGGCGTGTTGTTCTTCAGGGTTTCCGGGCTGGCCAGGGCCACCAATTGACCCTCGTACATCATGCCGATGGTGTTGCAATACTCGGCCTCATCCATGTAATGGGTGGTGGCAAGTACGCTGACACCCTGGCTGGCAAGGTTGTAGATTAGATCCCAAAACTCGCGCCGAGAGACCGGATCAACCCCGGCCGTCGGCTCATCCAGAAAGATCATTGCCGGGCGATGGACGATGGCACAGGCCAGGGCGAGCCGCTGCCGCCAGGCTCCAGACAGGTTACGGGTAAGCTGGCGCCCCTGGCCTGTCAGATCAGCCATCTTAATTAATTCCTTCACGCGTTCAGCCCGTTCTTTGGAGGGCACCCCGTATATGGATGCATAAAATGAGAGGTTTTCAACCGGGGTCAGGTCATTATAAAGAGAGAATTTCTGAGACATGTAACCGATGCGGCTCTTGATCTCATCCGGGTTACGGTTAACATCAAAGCCGAGGACCGTGGCAGAGCCTGAACTGGGCAGGGTGATGCCGCATAACATGCGGATGGTAGTTGTTTTGCCCGCTCCATTTGGCCCCAAGAGACCAAAAATTTCGCCCTGGGGGATGTAAAAACTAACATCCTTCACGGCAGAGAAATCCTTAAACTTTCGAGATAAGTGCGAGACTTCCACCGCGTTCATACTTGACCTCGCTGCGTGTTCACCAGATGAACAAAGACGTCCTCCATGCTGGGCCGCGATTTCCGCAGCAGGGATACTCTCATCTTTTCCTGGTCCAACCTTTGTTGGAGTGAAACCATGGTTTGTTCCGTGGCACCGTTATTGGGGACTGCCAGCCGCAAGGTATCCCCAACGGGGCGCCACTCCAAGATTCCCTGGGTTTCGCCAACGATCTGGCGCATTTTTTTGCGGGGACTGGCTTTCAATTCCAAAATATTAAATGGCAAAGCGGAGATCAACTCATTCGGAGTGCCGGTTGCCATTATCTTGCCATGGGAAAGAAAACTTACCTGGTGACAACGTTCTGCTTCATCCATATAGGGTGTGCTGACCACAACGGTTACCCCGTGTTGCACCACTTCCGCCAGGATCACCCAAAACTCCCGCCGGGAGACCGGATCCACCCCCGTGGAGGGTTCATCCAGGATTAAGAGTTGTGGCTCGTGAACCAGTGCGCAGGCCAGCGCAAGCTTCTTTTTCATCCCCCCTGAAAGCGTTCCGGCTCGTCGGCTTTTGAATTCTTCCAAACGAGTGAAGCGCAGCATTTCTGAAATGCGGGCTGGCTTGCGTGAGGAGGGAAGCTGCTGGATATCCGCAAAAAAGTTCAGGTTTTCACCGACACTTAAATCCGGATAGAGGCTGAAGTTCTGCGGCATATACCCGATCTGCTTGTGGATGAGGTCTGGATTCTTGCGAGTATCGTAACCCATCACAGTGGCAGTTCCCCCGGTGGGAAGCATGACGGAGGAGAGAATGCGCAGGGTGGTGGTTTTCCCTGCCCCATCCGGCCCCACCAGCCCGTACAAAATTCCCCCGGGAATGGATAAGGAAAGATCATCCAGAACGAGAGGAGCATTGCGTTTGCTGAATTGTTTTGATAAGTGTTCGGTACTGATGACAATACCCATAAAAAGTCTCCGATGAAAGGTTCTATTGTTTGGTTCAGATTCAACCACTGTAAAAGAATACAGTCTCACCGTTCAATATAGCGGGCTGCCAAGTTCTCAACCAGATGCCGAGCGCAACACAACGGTATGACGGGGGCCATCAACCAGCATGACATCCGTCATTACTCTCTCAGCGCCAGGTAATGAATATGTTATGATCAATAGAGGATGAAAAGACCCATTGAACCTGGTTTGATGCGCATGTTCCGATACTTCACCGGAGTGTCGGTCATTTATTTTGCCCTCATCTGGTTGTATGCTTTGTTTGCCACAGGTTGGGAACAATCCGCACAATTCCAGTTATGGGGAACCTTCATGATTTATTTAGGTTTGTTTGGGTATCTCAACTGGCCTTTTTTTGAACGCCGCCTTAAGCACTTGTTTTTGCCCATTGGTCTGGCAACGGCAGCAATTTTTCCGATTATTGGCAATTTCGCTTATTTGTGGGATCCAAACCAGGCCAGTATCTACACGATTATTAATCGAAGTTGGCTCTGGCTGCCCATCCTATTCGTCCCCCTGGTGCTGATTGCCTGGCAGTACAACTACGAGATTGTGCTGATCTACACGATTTTTACCAACGGCCTGGAGCTCGTTGTGCTCCTGGTTCTGCTGGATACCCTCAACTACGAGACGATTTCACTGGTCAGCGTACCTTTGATCCGGGCTTTTGCCTTTGGGATCGTTGGATTTATCGTAAACACCTTAATGAAAACACAACGCAAGCAAACCCAAAAATTGATGCAAACCAATTTGAGGTTGAACCAATACATCAGCACATTGGAGCAGCTGGCCACCAACCGGGAACGTAACCGCCTGGCTGCTGAACTCCACGACACGCTTGCACACACCTTAAGTGGTTTATCCATCAACCTGGAGGCAATAAAAACCGTGGTGCAACCAGAGCAGGGAGAAGCCCAGACGATGCTGGATAACTCCTTGAAAATCACCCGCTCCGGGTTGGATGAAACCCGGCGGGTATTACGGGCATTGCGCGCCGGCCCGCTGGAAGATTTAGGCTTGATAATGGCGTTGAGCAACCTGGTGGAGGCTGCCTCCATGCGCTGTTCCATTCCCATCTCCCTGGATTGCCCAGACCAAATGCCCGTTTTACCGATGGATGTGGAACAAAGCATTTATCGGATCGTTCAGGAAGGGCTGGAAAACATCGTCCGACATGCCAATGCCACCCGGGCGGTGGTTACGATGGATATGATATCCGAGCGGCTGGTGTTAACCATTCAAGACAATGGCTCCGGGTTTGATGCGAGATTAGCCGTTTCCAATGGTACATTTGGCTTGCGCGGATTGCAAGATAGAGCAATTGCCGTCGGCGGGAGCCTGGTTGTGGAAACACACCCCGGAAGTGGGACAATC
>CALESS010000144.1 GCA_937907495.1 uncultured Anaerolineaceae bacterium | reverse complement strand
TCAATTCGTATCCCGCCCGCAGAGAAGCAGCCAGAGAAAGGGCAAAAACGACAATCACAAACAGGCGGGTGGGCAGGCTGGCAGAAAAAACAGCCGCGGTTTCGGCTCCAGCTGCCAGCATCAATAATGCCATACCATTTTCAAAAATTACCGCATACCCCAGCAGCCGGGTAATTCGCGTCTGAAAAGCAGTCCAAATTCCGGCGGAAACCACTGTTACCACTCCGCCAATCCGCAGGAAAACCGCCAGGTCTGGGAAGTTTGCCAACCACGAATACTCCCCCAGGAACTGCTTCAACATCAGCAAAGCCAGCGTGGAGAGGATGCTCAGCAAAAAACCCGTTACAAATGGGGGCGCTTCTTCAGCCAGCATCGGCATCCAGGTATTCAGTGGAAAAACACCCAGCCAGATGGCAAACCCGAGCAGCAGAAAAATGACGGGAAACAGATTGGAATTCCCCCCACTGAGGGGTAACCCGCTTCGCTCTGCCATCGCTCCGGCCAGCAGCACCACGGGCATGGCCAGCGTCATGAAGATGATGTAGCGCAATACCCCGCGCCCTGGCGTTTGCCCGGCGGGTATTAATAGCGGAATACTCACCAGTGCCAGTGCCACCAGCAATACTGCGGCAAACAAGAAAGGCCGCACCGCCAGGGTTGCCACCGCCAAACCCAGGATCACCATCCCCAGCGGCGCCATCCGGCGCGGCGCCATCGCCGGTCGAATTCCCAGGAACCAGAGAGCACCCAGGGCGAACAACAGGATCACCGCTGCCATGCTTTGCGGCTCCAGGATTAACTGCCGCCCCAGGATATCCATCTGCGAGGAGATTATCAGGCGGGTTGAACCCAGCATAAACGCCCGATCCACTGGCAGCAGCCCTGCCAGCAAAGCCAACACCAGGCAGAAAATCGAGGCCAGCAGGCTGGTGAGAAACCCCCGCCGGGAGAGGAACCACAGCCCAGCCCCCAGGATGATGGGAGCCAAAATAAACAGCAGGGGAGCATTCATGGGGTCTCCCCCAATTCTTTGGCGGTCAGCAAAAACGAACCGGTGAATGCCAGGCCCAGCGTAACCACCGCGAGCAGACCCATCACCAGCACAGATTTCTCCAGTGCGGAATATAATATTTCAAACCCGGCTAAAAATGTTAACAGCCCCAGCACCACCCGGCCGGGCCGGCTGGAGATACCCAGTTGCACAAATCCCATTCCGATCAAAGCCATTCCCCCCAGGCGGATGGACGGACTGCCGGGAATCACCGCAGCCATGGCAGGCTCCAGGAAAATCATGACAATCCACACCAGCAGCCCTGCCAGCAGCCGGAAGGCCCATCCCGGCTGCGAAGCTCGTTCGGTGGTTTCCTCTCCCTCGGATGGCACACCCGCCAGCAGGATGGCCGCCATCACCCCGGTAATCAGCTTGATCGCCGAAATTCCAATCGAAAGCGACAGGGAACACAACCAGAAGACAGCCAGGTATTGAACTGCAAAAGCCAACAGGCTGCGGCGCCAATTACCCAGCGTCAACATCAGCATCCCTGCTCCGCCGGCAATGATGACCGCAACCAGTGAAAACTTCTCCAGAAAAATCACTTCACACTCGCCTGAACCACCGTAATGAGCAACACCAGAAATACCAGCACCCATAAAATCCCGCCCGCCCCCTCCAGCATTTCCGTCACCAGGCGGATAAATCTTCCGATCCACTCATACACCCACCCAAAAAACTGATACAACCAGTTGAACCTCAAGATTTGAGAAACCGAGTTACCAACCCGGCTGCCTACCCGCCACAACCAGCCCTGCTGGAATTGGGTCAAATCCCGCCCCCGTTTCCAGAGGATGAAAATGGGCACGCCCGCCCCAATCGCAAGCAGAACAGATATCATGCTCGCCCACCACAACCCCCGGGTGAAGGAGCCAGCCCAACCCAGCACCCCCAGCATCCATCCCAACCCCACCAGCAAGAGCAGCCCCACGCTGTATGCCACTTGAGTCCAGCGTTCCACTTCGTCCGGCTGGTCTCCAGGCCGCAGGAAATGACGGATGTAACCGATCAAGAGCGTTGCATGGGCTGCAATAAAAAATAAATCCGGGATGGTGAAAGGCAGCACCACCATTCCCGCCCAGCCACTGGCCGCCGGGGTGAAGGGCAAACCGCTTAACCCCACCAACCCCAGCAATGGCAGCACGGTGGAAACAGTCGGGCGGGTGGAAAAGAGAAACAACAACCCTCCGCAGAGAATCATACTGACCCCCCAGGCAAGGCTCGCCTGGGGTTGGCCGCGGATCACCGAGCCTACCGCCAATCCCGCCAGCGCAATAATCCAATATTGTCGGCCCGTCACCTCATCAGGGGAAGCCAGCCACATTCCCGCGCCATACAACACGGCCAAACCCACCAACGCCAACAGCAAAGGGGAAATATCCAGCGGCGCCACCGTAGCGGGCAGGCGAGCTAAAACGCCCAGGCTGGCGGCCGGCCCGGCCAGGCGCACCATCGAGCCTATCCCCCGCCGGCGCAGGGCTTCCGAATAATACGGCAGGCTGAGCGGTAAAACCCCTAATCGCAGACCTACCGCCAGCAGCAGGAACAAAGCTGCCTCGGGTTGTGCAGCTTCCAATTGCAGGCGGCTGCCATCAGCCTGGCTAACCCCCATCGCCCACACCACCAGCAACGACCCCGCCAGGCGGAAAACAAAAGCAATAACCGCCGCCCGCGTAATCTTAATCTCCGCATTGGAGGCGATACTCACCACCAGGTCAATAATGTCCAAAACCGTCCAGGTTAATACCAGGGTCAGCGGTGTAGCCGCCAGCACACTTAACAGGGCCGCCCCGGCAATCGCCAGGTTCGCCGACCATGAAAGGGGGCTGGAGCGGTATTGCAGGCGAACCGGTGCCGTGAGCAGGATTGCCAACAGCAACCCCAACAGGCTTACGCCATAACTCCACGAAATATCATCCACCCGGAAAAGTATCTGCCCACCCTCACGCGTGCCAGGCAGCCAGCTATCGGATCCAATCGGCGCCGGCACAATCCAGCGGAAAGCAATCATCAACCCCAGGGCAAGAACCCCCGCCGCCACCGAAAGAAACCATGACGCGCCAAAATTTGGGCGCGCCCGGCGTACCACAACCACAGCCCCGGAAACTAGTAATAACAAACCTACCGGCACTAAAGTAAGCATCACAGAACCGGCGCAAATGGTTGGCGGTGAAGGAAGTTGC
>CALESS010000143.1 GCA_937907495.1 uncultured Anaerolineaceae bacterium | reverse complement strand
GGAAGGCGCCTGAAGCAAGCCATCCATTATCTGTAAACTTTATTTCTGTTCCGCTTGTAATATCAGTCAGGAGGACAAAGGCAAATGCATCGGGGTCATCTGTGTTAATCCCGATAATCACAAGGTCTCCTGCAGAGAGGGTCGTTGCAGCTTTCACGGGTTGGGCAGGGCTTACAAAAACCGCACCGACCACCAGGGCCGCAATCATCAAAATGTTCCAAAACCGGATCCGAATACTCATGATCTAACCTCCAAGCTAAAGATGGAATTGACGGGGGATGCTCCCCCTTCCGGCGCGCGCCGGTTGGCAGGGATATGATCCTTCTCTCACACTCCATTCGCACAGACGTATCAAGGTACCGCCGATACGGTATCTTTAATTGTAGATGAGAATTAAATTAATACAATCCTCAAATCTTCCTGTTTTCAGCCGCTAAATGTCCCGGCTTGCCTGGGACATCTCCCCGGCCCGGCAGCCGGCCTACTGCAGAATCAGCGGCAGCCATACCTGGTGCAGCCAGTAGACTCCGATCTGTACCAGGCCGGTATCCGCTCCTCCGGCGCCATCGCTCAGGGTGAAGGTGAACTGATCCTCACCCGTGAAGTCTGTCTCCGGGGTATAGATCAACCTGCCCTGCGGGTCAAGCTCCAGGCTGCCGTGCAGCGGGCCATCCGCCAGGGCAAAGGTCAGGGCAGTGCTATCCACATCGCTGCCTGTCAGCAGCCCGGAGCACGCCTGGTTGACCCAGCAAAGCAGCACCAAATCATCCGCCAGCGGCGGGTCGTTGAGCGGAGTAATCGTGAGTTCCACATTGACAACTTGCGACAGCAGCACGCCATCCGTCACCTGGTAGGTGAATTGATCCGTACCGAAGAAATCAGCCTGCGGTGTGTAGCGGAAAGAGCCATCCGGGTTTACCAGCAGTTCACCCGAGGTGGTGCTGGTGCGCATTATAATGGAGAGGGTGTCACCATCCACATCACTGTCGTTCGCCAGCACACCATCCACCGCCGCCACCTCCAGGAGGGCATCTTCCTCCAGGCTATACGCATCTGCCTGGGCCTGGGGTGGATCGTTGACCGGCGTGACGGTGACGATCACGGCCTGGTCGGCAGAATAGGCCAGGCCATCATAGGCGGCGTAATAGAAGGTATCCTGACCGCTGAAATTGCCCTGTGGAGTGTAAGTGAACGAGCCGTTGAGGCCAATGCTCACCATCCCATGCGCAGGTTGGGCACGGATAACAGCCAGCAGAGGATTTCCATCCGCATCGGTATCGTTCGCCAGCAGGCCCGGAGCGGGCACAACCAGTACCCCCTCTTCCACTACGGAAAATTCATCCACAGCCGCGACCGGCGGCACATTGGTTGCCGTCACCGTCAGGGTGACGGTTTGAGTCGCCGAACTGAGCAGGCCATCGGTTACAGAATAGGTGAAACCATCCACACCGGACCAACCAGCAGAAGGAGCATACACAAACGACCCGCTCGGATTCAACGTCAACGTGCCGTGTTCTGTGCTTTCCACCAACATGGCCCGCATCAGATTGCCCTCCGGGTCCATATCATTCGCCAGCACGCCCGGCTGTAAAACCGTCAGCAGGCCGTTCATGCCGATCGTGTAAGCATCGGGGTTGGTCACCGGCGGATCATTGACCGGGGTGATGGTGAGGTTGACAACCCCCTGGTTGGAATCCAACGTGCCGTCATTGACCTTGAAGGTGAAGGAATCCGCCCCGAAGTAGTTCAGGAAGGGTGTGTAAATTAAATCCGGGGCGGTTCCGCTCAAACTGCCGTGCTGGGGGTCTTCCACCAGCCATTCCAACGCATCCCCATCCACATCACTCGCCCCCAGGGTGATGCTCGTGGGCTGATCCTCCGCCAGGCTGACGGACTGGCTCTGCGCCACGGGTGCATCGTTCACTGGCGCCAGGGTCAGCTCTACCGTCACCGTCTGCGATTCCAGGCTGCCATCGCTGGCTTTATAGGTAAAGCTATCCACGCCGAACCAGTCAGCTTGCGCCTGGTAGGTGAACGAACCATCCGCAGCCAGGGTTACATCCCCGTGCGCAGCATCTTCCACCAGGTGGGCGGTCAGAACATCCTGGTTAATGTCGCTGTCATTGGCCAGTACGCCCGGGGCAGCCACGGAAAGCAGGGTATCTTCCGCCCCGTTGTAAGCGTCTGCAGCCGCCTGGGGATGTACATTTTCCACGCTCACGTTGGCGCAGACCAGGGCATGGTCCACATCCACGCAGGCACGGTATGCCTGATCCCAGACGGGGGCGGAGAATTCAAACACGCTAAAACTGCCCCCCAATGACACTCCGTCCAGCGGAGCCACAGAACCGCCATCCGGGGCGGAATAGGCGGCCTGGATGCCATCCGGCACGGCCCCGGCGGCAGAAGTATCCTGGCTGGCCGAGTTGAAGGCCAGGCTGGATTGAACCAGGGTCCAGCCCTCGGGCGGCAGGCTGGTCTCCCCGGCGCTGGCGGAAAGCACCAGCCAGGGGTTTGCATCCAACGGACCCAGCAGGCCATCACAACCGGCTGCGCCGGGGCCTTCATTACACCCCCACCAGTTATTCTCCACTGCCAGGTTCTGGATGGATTGCACCCCGGCAAATGAATTGCCGACAAGGCGGTTATGATGCAAATCAATGTTGCTGCCCACCCCGGCAAACAGACCAATATCGTTGTTCACCAGTTGATTGCTGCGCACTGTCACGTTATTGAAGCCCGTGTCATCCTGCCGGTCCAGCACAATCCCTTTGCCAAATTGGGTGACGAGCGTTTTTTCAATGATGAAATTCGAGTTAACGTTCCAGACAAAACTGGAGCCATCCGCCAGCACGCCGAAGGAAGAAAGCACCTCCGCACCCGGCCCCACCAGGCGGTTGCCTTCTCCAATCACAAACTGCTCCTGCGGCCCGCTTTGCCTTCCCACAAACACCCCGATGCGGGCGCCGGTCAGCAGGTTGTTGCGGATGGTGAACCCCTGGGGCTGATCCACCAGGAGGGCGATGGCATTATTGGTGGGATCCGTATAGGTTGCCAGGTTGCGTTCAAAGACGGTCCCCGCGGCGTTGAAGGTCAACGTATACGCCTGGACGTCCACAGCCACCACCGAGTTGTGGTGAATATTCGCCAGCAAGGGGGTGGCGGTGTAATTGCTGGCCGCGATTCCGCTGCCGGCCCCGGTAACGGATGAATTGGAGACCTCGCCCGCCGCGTCAAACAGCAGAATGCCAAAAGCCTGGCCGCGCGAGTCGCCCGTCCCGGTGCAACCCGCCAGGTCGGTGATGGAGACGTTATTCACCAGGTGACCGCTGCTGGTTTGCCCACTCTTGGCGCGCACCACCAGCCCGCGGTACCAGGCGTGTTGAATTGCCACGTTTTGCACCGTGAGATTGTTGTAGGTATCCAGGTCATAGCGGGTGGTGATGCCGGTGCGATAATGATGATCCCCCGCCAGGCTCCCATCGGCGTTGCCATCCAGGGTGAAACCGCTCAGCGAGACGTCGTTAGCCGCCACCACGATGCCCTGGTGGGCACTGGTGAAAGGGTTGCACTGGTGACCATCCACCACAGCCGGCCCGATGATGGTCTGGCTGGTTCCGGCGCCCACCAGGCTTAACGATTTTTCAATCCACAGATCGGAGGCCTGATAATTGCCCGCAGCGAGATTCACAGTCCCTTCGGCGGCGACCCCATCAATCCCGGCTTGAATGGTGGCAAAAGCATCTCCGCCGAAATTGGTTGCCGGGCCGGGACCATCCGGGTCGGTGCCGGGTGTGGTGCCGAGCCAGTCATCATCCACATAGACGATATCGGGCAGGTCCTTGACGGTATAGAAATCCATGACGCCCGTGAAGCCATAATCCATCCAATTTGCACCGTAGGTATTCAATTGGAGGGCAATATCAGAACCCGCCGGAAAGGGCGGAATCTCTGCATACCCCTTGGCGCCCGCAAGGGTGGGGTTCTCAAAGGCCGCCAACTCCCTATAGGTCCAATGGTTGTTGTCATCCAGGTAGGCCAGGCCGGCAGACTCTCCAGCGGAGGTGTCGCTCTTCATCCACACCTGCACGGGTTGGGGAAAAACGAGGCTTGCCGGATACCGGGCTGCAATTTCGCGGTACATGGCGGCCTGCGCCGCGGGCACTGGCAGCAAGCCGCACAGCAATAGGATGCTACAGAAAAGGCACAAGAAACGATAACGATTATTCATGAATTCCCCTCCAAGAAACAAAGATGCAAAGCCAGGCTCTCAGATCAGCCTGGGGGCGGTAGATGGATTTGCTTTCAGCCCGCTCATCATCCCCTGGCAAGCGTGATCCATATTTTTATTGTATATCATTTACCCCTTCTCATTCAAGCAGAGATTCGCCTTTCCATGGAATTAGTGGGCTTCCCGTGGTTCCGCGGAAGTTTTGAGGGAGCAAGAATATACCGTCTCCTGCCCCCGCCGAACAGCATCCACTCCGGGTGGATTCCTTCCCATTCGGCAGCATTGGCGGGCAGACCTGCGCCTTCTACACCGGAGATCCCCCGCCCTCCCGGAGAGCGGCTGCCATTCTCTCAAAAGTGCAAGTTGACTCTTTCCTCCAAAAGATATATCATAGAGACAGAGACGA
>CALESS010000142.1 GCA_937907495.1 uncultured Anaerolineaceae bacterium | reverse complement strand
AACTCATCGCTTTCTCCTTCTCTTGGCCCGTCCCGCGCCCCGCCAGCATCGGACGGCTAGGGAACGTTGCTCTTGTGCAGCGGACGGAAATCGTTGACCCACACCGCCAGGAAATGGCGCACCTTGAGGCGGTGCTCATCGTTGCTAAAGACTGCCGGGCTGGTCTCATCCCCGGCGATGAAGATCTCCGGCATCAGGCCGAAGCGCTCGCCGACAAAGATGGCCGGCGCCACCCGCGGATCGCAGACGGCTGCCCAATTGTTGACGTCTGTCCACTCCGGCACCGTCACCACATCCCCCGCCAGGCCGCGCTGCAAGTTTTCGCTGTGGATGTTGGCCGCGTTCTCCCAGGCCGGGTAGAGCACCTTCATGGCCGTCAATTGCAGGGCGCGCGGCGCCAGCAGATAGCGCGGGTTGAGCGCCATCTTCGGCCCGCTGCCATAAACCCCGGCTGCCTGCTTGATCAGCAGCGGCTGGTCGTAAACCGCGCTGCAAACCGTCTCCCAGGCCGCCGAGCTGAGGGCGGTCGTCAGCAGGTTCTTATGCCCGCCGGCCGTGGTGACCGCCGTGGCGTTGAAGAGCGCTCCGCCATCCGCCAGGGTGGGGCCCACCCCGCTGTTGATGGTGAAAATTTCCGACACCAGCTTGCTGATCTTGCGCAGACCGGCGGCTGCCAGTTCCCGCGGGTAAGCCCGCAGCTTGCGGGTTTCATCCCGGTCAATCAGCTCCAGCGTCAGCGGGATGTAGCCGCCGTACTTCTTGAAGCTGGCGGTCTCCGGGCTGTCGCCCACCGTCAGTTCGCCGTAGGCATCGCCCTCGTCCACCTCGGGCAGGTCGCCCACCGTGCCCATCAGGATGCCGGTGATGGATTGCAGGCTGGTGAAGTGTTCCACGGTTGCCACCCTTTGCCACCAGTCATACCCGGCTTGGCCCAGCTCCTGCCAGCGCTCGGCCACCACCTTGTTGAGGGCGTTCTTGACCAAGCCGCTGAAATCCAGCGTGCCGGCCAGTTGGACGCGCTGCGGAAAGTAGCCGCCGTGCAGGTCGTAATCGCCGGTCAGGGTCAGATACAACTCGCGGATGCCGGAGAGCCGCTCGGCTTGCACGTTCTCCAGGCCGGGGTCGCGCCGGGCGCCCAGCAGATCATCTGCCGCGGCTTGCAGGCGGTCGCGCGTATCGAACATGCCGTGCACCCGCCCCGGGCCCTGCACCACCAGGCCGCCGGTCAACTCGCTGACCAGCTTGCGGCCATCCTCGATGGCGGTTTGCAGTTCTGCCGCCTCGAAAACCCGCCCGCTGAACTGCTCCCGCATGCGGCGGGCCAGGGCGGCGGGTAAATGGGCCGCCGCCAGGCTGGAATCGAGCAGGCCGGCACACAGGCCCAGGCGGGCCTGGTGGATTTCCTCCGCGGCCGCAAGGGTTGGCTCTGCTGCAGTGGTTTGAATCGTCTCACTCATCCCTGTTTCCTCCATCCTTTCGTTCATAAGCCCGGCGCTTTGCAGGCTGCGTAAGAATTTTCCGCCGCGCGCCGGGTGGATCACCACATCCACACTCAAAACCTTCAGAATTTCCGTCACCTGGCGGCCCTCCGCCCGAAAGAGCAGATCCGCGGAGAAACCCACCCCCGGCAGGGGTTTGCCAGCCGCGGATTGGGCGGTCATCTCCCGCCCCAGGGCAGCGGCCAACGGCCCGCTGGGGCCAGCCGGGTGCAGCACCAGGCGGATGCCCCGGGCCGCCTCATCCCAGGCGGGTTGGCTGAACACGCCTGCCAGGTCCCGCAGCGAGCGGCCGGAAAGGGCATGGTCCACGAAGCACTCGGCGCCCTGCCACAGCGGCAGCGAGGCCTGCAGGGCAGCCGCCGAAAAGAGCCAGCCGTTGCCCTCCCCGGCGCTGATGGCCAGGATTTCAAAGCGCCCATCCGCCGCGGCCGGGGCCGGGCCAGCCACCGCATCCAGGCTGAGGCGCACCTGCAGCCCATCCGCCAATTCCAGCGGGGAAAGGGTTGCCGCCGCCATCAATTGCCTCCCAAAAAGGTGCGCAGCAGGGCCGCCAGCGAAATCAACCCGCTGCCGCCACCCGCCAGCCCGGCCAGCAATTTGAACTGGGTCACACCCTCGGCAGCCGCCCGCAGACGCAGTTCCTGGTCGGCCAGTTGTTTCTCCAGCCCGGCCAGGCGGGCCGTGAGCATCGCCGCCAGGTGATCCTGCCCGGCTTGCACCTCGCCAATCTCGGCTCGCAGCAAGTCCACCGCATGGCAGACCCGCTCTGCCCACAATTCAGACCGTGGATCGTCCATTCTTCTCCGCCTCCTTTTGTCTTTCTTGTTGGGCGCGCAGCACCAGGCGGCCCAGCAGTTCATCCACCGCCGGGGCTTCGCTTTGCACCTCAATCAGGGCCTGCTCCGCCCGCAGCAGGGTTGCCAGGCGGGTGGTGGTGCGTCCCAGTCCCTCCGCCAGTGACAGCAGCTCCTTCATGGGCGGGTCATCCTCCATGCGCTCCTGCAGTTGGCGCAGCAGGTCGCGCAGCAGGCAAATCTCCTCCGCCAGTGCGCCAGGGTTGCCGGGGCGCGCCTGCCGCCGCGGCTTGTCTCCGCTCATTCCGCCTCCTTCAATAGAATTTATGTTCTATTTTCAAAGACAGTATGCCACGGAATGGGGAGGATTACAACCTGTCATTAACTGCAAGTGGGGGAAAAGTGGAAAATTTCCTGAATCGAATGCTGATTCATCGGAAAAACTGAACAATCGTTATACTGTTTATGATGAACCTGTGAGAAATTTGAAAATTCTTACCCCCTCTCATGAATTTAATAATTTCTTTGATACAATACTTTTAGAGAAGGGTAGCTTCGGATTTCGGAGGATCTGGTGATGGAGGACCTATATCGTATCTTGGGGGTAGAACCCGATGCATCTTACGAAGAGATAACAAAACAATTTCAGTTCTTGGTATTATCGTATAACCCTGAACGTTATCCCTCGCAAGAGATGAAAGAAAAAGCTGCCATTGAATTGAGAAAAATCAATGATGCGTTTCTTATCCTAATTGACCCTGCTCAAAGATCAAGGTACGACCATGCCAGAAAAAGTTTGGTTTCCATACCTGCTCCGCCAAAAATTGACAATCATGAACGATCTACAACAGATAGCATAAATCCACCAGAAAGTTCCCACAGCAGGGAAAAGGTTTTCTGGCTCGTTTCTGGGATGGTATTATTCGGAATATTTATTGCAATAATGATTTTTTTGCAAAATCAACCGGCTAAGCCCGTTGTGAATTCTCCCGCATCCACAACTGCGCCAACGCGTAGGATACCAACGGCAACAGCCAGAAAAATCTCCAACACCCCGAAACCAACGAAAAGACCCCCTACACAAGAATTACTGGGGCGATGGAAGGCAATGGAAGCTACCAGACCCCCAAATACACAGCCTGATTCCCCCTCGGATTGCCTCAAATGGAATCAAATAACAAAGAGTTTAGAGGGAAAGTCAAAATGTGTTAGGGGTATTGTTAAATCAACCTACTGGGGGGACCAAGATACATTCTATATGACCTTTTCGGATGATACCAAATCATTTCGGTTGGTTACCTTGGGGGGATATTACTACACGGATGTTATTGGAAAATGCGTAAGAGTTACCGGTAAGATTAAAGTGTGGGAGCAAGTGCCTTATATTACGGTGGATAAGAATAATTTTTGGACATACTTCAACATATCTGCTTGTGATTAATCTTTTTTCCTTTCCCCATATCGCTCCGTTAAGATGATCAATTGTATTCCGATTTGCGTCCATCTTCTAGAAAACCTTCACCACCTTGTTGAAAAGCAGGCGCTTCTCCAACTGTTTATCCCATCATGGCAACTTACCTGATTCCTGTGTCTGGGTGATGGAACCTTGTTTCAGTTATAGCTTCGTTCGCTATTACCCAATACTATTGATTTCCTCGCATTTTTTTATAGAAAAACCGCCAAGTCTTCACGATTATGAAA